>NZ_JBXUOV010000443.1:0-214 GCF_057196585.1 Micromonospora sp. ATLC20 | reverse complement strand
TCGGCGTCAGCCGGTACACGTCCTCCACCTCACGGCCGTCGCCCACCACCGCGTCCACCGCCGCCTGATCCAGCCCGGCAAGCGGGAAGTCCTCCGGCGTACATCCGCCGGCAGCCTCGTCGACGCAGTGGTCGATGAGGTTTTCGAGGGTGTTCAGGTAGGTCTGGGCGAGGGTGGTGATGGTGGTGGGGTGGTGGATGTGGTGGTTGTAGGC
>NZ_JBXUOV010000442.1:0-217 GCF_057196585.1 Micromonospora sp. ATLC20 | reverse complement strand
CGGCTGGACACGCTTGACCAACTCGGCGACCACAGTCGCCTTCGGGGCCACCAGGTAACCGTCGATCTCCTCACCCTCGGCCGCGTAGATCCTCTCCGCGCCGTACTCACCGAGCTTGGCGCTCAACGCCTGCGCGGCGCCGGCGCCACCGAGGACCACAGCGCTCGGGGTGCCCAGATCGCGGGCGAGGGTGAGCATCTCCAGGGTGACCTTCTTG
>NZ_JBXUOV010000441.1:0-228 GCF_057196585.1 Micromonospora sp. ATLC20 | reverse complement strand
CCCCCTGCCACACCACCGAACTCCGCAACACCGGCGTCCGATCCGCCACCACCTGCCACGCCCGCGCCAACGCGTCCACATCCCGGACGCCCTCGAGCACGAAGGACATCTGGTCGAGGTACACCCCCGATTCGGGCGCCATCAGGGCGTGGAAGAGCATCCCCGCCTGAATCGGCGTCAGCCGGTACACGTCCTCCACCTCACGGCCGTCGCCCACCACCGCGTCCA
>NZ_JBXUOV010000440.1:0-231 GCF_057196585.1 Micromonospora sp. ATLC20 | reverse complement strand
TGGCCTTGGGGTTGCTGCCGGTGACCGGGATGCGGGTGCAGGCGGAGCGGTTGCGCTGCGAGTAGACCAGGTTCACCGGGGCCTCGAAGCCCGGCACCAGACGACGGTAGGAGTTCACCGTCGGGTTGGTGAAGGCGAGCAGCGAGGGTGCGTGGTGCAGCAGGCCGCCGATGTACCAGCGGGCGGTGTCGGACAGGCCGGCGTAGCCGGTCTCGTCGTAGAACAGCGGCT
>NZ_JBXUOV010000439.1:0-301 GCF_057196585.1 Micromonospora sp. ATLC20 | reverse complement strand
TCTGTGACCTGCCCGGCGTGATGCAGCACTTCAACCTGCCGGTCGAGTCGTTCGACGACAGCGTCTTCACCGACGGCCTCGCCTTCGACGGATCCTCGATCCGCGGCTTCCAGGCCATCCACGAGTCCGACATGCTCCTGCTGCCGGACGTCGCCACCGCCTTCATCGACCCGTTCCGGGCCCAGAAGACGCTCGCGCTCAACTTCTTCATCCACGACCCGTTCACCCGCGAGGCGTACTCCCGCGACCCGCGCAACGTCGCGAAGAAGGCCGAGGCGTACCTCGCCGCCAGCGGCATCGC
>NZ_JBXUOV010000438.1:0-357 GCF_057196585.1 Micromonospora sp. ATLC20 | reverse complement strand
GGTTGCCGGGGTTCATGGTGCCTTCGGTGGTGATGGTGGTTGACGGGTTGCCGTTGTTGCCGTCGGGGAAGGTGGATCGGCGGGGTTTGCCGGTGCCGGTGGAGGCGGATGCGGGTGGGGTTTTCGTGGCTCCGCGTTCGTCGGTGGAGCGGGTGTTGGCGGGGGTGTGGGCTGAGGTTCTGGGTGTGCCTCGGGTGGGGGTGGAGGACAATTTCTTTGAGCTCGGTGGGGACTCGATTCTGAGTATTCAGGTGGTGTCCCGGGCGCGGGCTGCGGGTTTGTGGTTGTCGTCGCGGGATTTGTTCGTGCGGCAGAGTGTGGCGGCGTTGGCGGCGGGTCTGGAATCGGGGGAGATCG
>NZ_JBXUOV010000437.1:0-392 GCF_057196585.1 Micromonospora sp. ATLC20 | reverse complement strand
ATCATGAAGTTGGCGGCGACAAATCGGGCATCAACCACCGCCAACTTCATGATCGACGGGGCAGGGTGGGCACGCGGCATCGCGCGCATCCCGTTTCACCCCAGTCACCCGGCCCAGCGGTCCACCGCGCCCTGCCCCTGCCCCGCCGCCGGTCGCCCGTCCACCGCCGGTCGCCTGCCCATCGCTGTCCGACCCGAACTGCCCTGCCCGCCCCGGCCCACTTCGGTCCGCCGCGCCCCGCCGACCGGCCCTCTCCCGTCCGACCCGTCCCACCCCACCCGCCCGCCTCAATCCGCGTCGGCGATCAAGGAGTTTGTGTCACTGCGGGAGCCCTCACAGGACACAAACTCCTTGATCGCCGGACGAGGGCGGGCCGGCGCGAGGGGCGGGGC
>NZ_JBXUOV010000436.1:0-407 GCF_057196585.1 Micromonospora sp. ATLC20 | reverse complement strand
CGGCCGGACCGCGCCGGGGCGCGCGGGCGCGGGACCGGGCGAGCAGCACGCCGTACCCGACTGCGAGCAGGACCGCGACGGCGAACGCCACGCCGGTGCCCACCGCGACCCAGAACGGCATGTCGCGGGTGGCGGAGAGCAGGAGGCTGATCTCCTCCGGGTCGGTGAACGCCAGCGGACCCAGCAGGGCGAGACCGACCAGCCGGCGCACCGGCGCGGGCCCGGCCGGACGGCCCGCGTGGCGGGCCGCCGCCTCCAGCGCGGCCAGCACGAACCCGAGCGGCGGCAGCAGGAGCAGCGCCGGCAGCTGCACGCCCGTCTGCCCGGCACCGGCCGCGAGCGGCGTCAGCGCGACACCCGCGACCAGGCCGCCGACGAGCACCAGCCGGACCGGGCCGGGCCCGAAC
>NZ_JBXUOV010000435.1:0-413 GCF_057196585.1 Micromonospora sp. ATLC20 | reverse complement strand
CGCCCGCACCGGCGGCCCCGCCCCGCACGTTGCGCGCCGCGTCGGCCGGTGCCGCCCTGGCGTACGCGCGCACCTGCTACGACCACCTGGCCGGGCGGCTCGGCGTGCTGCTGCACGACGCCCTGCTCGACCGTGGCGTGCTCGACCGCACCGGCGGCCTCGCGCTGACCGAGGCCGGCATGAGCTGGCTGGACCGTCTCGGCGTACCCGTCGAACCACTGCGCGGCACCCGGCGGCCGCTCGTGCGCGACTGCCTGGACTGGACCGAACGGCGCCCGCACCTGGCCGGCGCGGTCGGGGCGGCGCTGTGCGGGCGCTTCCTCGACCTCGGCTGGACCGCGCGTGGCACCGGCCGGGCGGTACGGGTCACCCCGGCGGGGCGGGACGCGCTGGCCGAGACGCTCGGGCTCGAC
>NZ_JBXUOV010000434.1:0-415 GCF_057196585.1 Micromonospora sp. ATLC20 | reverse complement strand
CGCTGGCCGTGGCGGCCCCGGCGCCGCCGGCCGCCCCGGACGGCACCGCCGTCTCCGCCCCGGCCGCGCCGTCGTCCACTGCGGCCTCCGCGGCGCCGCGGCCCGCTGTCGTCGTGCCGTCCGGCCCGCTGACTGTCGGGCAGCGGGTCACCGTCACGCTGCGCGGCTGGCCGGCCGGTCCGGTCCACCTCACGGTCTGCGGTAACGAGGCCCGCCGGGGCGCGCTCGACTGCGCCAACGAGCAGGGCACCACCGTCCAGGCGCCGGCGGGCACGACGGTGGCGCCGATCGTGCTGGCGGCGCCACCCGTCGCCTGTCCCTGCGTGCTGCGCGCGCATGCGCTGACCGGCACCGTCCGGGCCACCGCCGCGCTGCCGGTCCGGGGCGTGACCGCCGCCCCGGCGCCCGCGCCGGC
>NZ_JBXUOV010000433.1:0-423 GCF_057196585.1 Micromonospora sp. ATLC20 | reverse complement strand
CAAGCCGACGAATCCCCTAGAAGACACCACGGTCAGTCAGAGGGTGAGTCAGACCGGCCGGGTGACCCGCTCCCACATCATCACTGTCAGAAGGTGAAGAGGGAGGCGGTGGTGCGCTGCATCAGGCAGGCGTTGGTGAACGTCCGGGTGTAGGAGATCGGGCGGGTCTGCCAGATGCCCACGGCACGCGCGACGACCGGGTCGTACTGCGAGGTGCAGGGTGCGCCGTCCACATCGAGCGCGTCCAGGTCGCCGTCGACGCGGGCGACGAGCCGGCAGGCGGTGATCGGGTCGGGGTGCAGGCCGCCGGTGGGCCCGCAGGTCAGCACCGTGGCGCGCGGGCCGGCGCCGTCGTCGACGGTGAGCAGCAGCACCGAGGGGGTCTCCGGGCCGGGGCGCGGCGCGGCCTGCGCGGAGGCGGCC
>NZ_JBXUOV010000432.1:0-425 GCF_057196585.1 Micromonospora sp. ATLC20 | reverse complement strand
GGTGCAGCAGGCCGCCGATGTACCAGCGGGCGGTGTCGGACAGGCCGGCGTAGCCGGTCTCGTCGTAGAACAGCGGCTCGCCGCCACGCCAGAGGCTCTGGTGGGTGTGCATGCCGGAACCGTTGTCACCGAACAGCGGCTTGGGCATGAACGTCGCGGTCTTGCCGGCGGCCCAGGTCTCGTTCTTGACGATGTACTTGAACAGCTGGAGCTGGTCGGCGGCGTGCAGCAGGGTGGAGAACTTGTAGTTGATCTCCGACTGGCCGGCGGTGCCGACCTCGTGGTGCGACCGCTCGACGGTGAAGCCGCCGTCGACGAGGCGCCGCACGATCCGGTCGCGCAGGTCGGCGTAGTGGTCCACCGGCGGCACCGGGAAGTAGCCGCCCTTGTAGGCGGTCTTGTAGCCGCGGTTGCCGCCCTCCTCG
>NZ_JBXUOV010000431.1:0-441 GCF_057196585.1 Micromonospora sp. ATLC20 | reverse complement strand
CCGGAACCCCGGCGGGGAGGGACTGCCGCTCGGCCACGCGGTCGGCTTCCGGCCGCGCGGTGGTCGAGGCGCCCGCGACCGGGTACGCCGAGACGGCGGCAGCCGGGGCCGGGGCGGCAGCGGCGACACCGGACGGCAGCGTGGCGGCGCCGAACGAGAAGGCGACGACCACGGCGAGACTGGCGAGCATCCGGGCGGTCCAGCGCGCCACCCACCACACGGGGCAGGTGAGCGCGATCGGAAGCACGGGTACAAATTACCGCCGAACCCCCACGAACGCACCGCCGCACGGCGTGTCGCGGATCGACCGGCCGACGTGTGCGCGTGTCAGTCCGGGCGACGCCGCCCGGCGTACTCGATGTCCTCGGCCGGACCGGTGACGGAGGCCGCGCCCCCGTCGGCGGCCGGCCCGGCGGCGGCCTCGGCGGGCCTGCGCGGAGC
>NZ_JBXUOV010000430.1:0-441 GCF_057196585.1 Micromonospora sp. ATLC20 | reverse complement strand
GGCCGGGCCCGGCCGGAGCGCGAGCCCGGCCCGGCCCGGGGTCAGGCCCGGATCGCGGTTCCGAGCACGTGCGGCGAGGCCGGCGCCGGCAGCCCGGTCGGCGGGAAGCGGAACCGGTCCAGTTCGGTCACCGTGAACCCGGCGGCCCGGATCGCGGCGACCGTGTCCCGGGCGGTGTGGCATCCGGCGCAGAACAGCGGCCAGAGCGTGGCGTCGGCCAGGCGCTGGGCCCGGCGCAGGCCGGGCGTTTGCGCCACCACGTGTTCGTAGAAGCGCAGTTCGCCGCCGGGCCGCAGCACCCGCCGCGCCTCGCGCAGCGCGACCGCCTGGTCCGGCACCGAGCAGAGTACGAGCGACAGCACCACCGCGTCGGCGGCGCCGTCGGCGACCGGCAGCGCCTCGGCGAGACCGGCGGCGACGGTCACCGGGACCGGGGCGCCC
>NZ_JBXUOV010000429.1:0-460 GCF_057196585.1 Micromonospora sp. ATLC20 | reverse complement strand
TTGCGGATCTCCTCGGCGGCCTGCGGGACGACCTTGAACAGGTCGCCGACCACGCCGTAGTCGGCCAGCTCGAAGATCGGCGCCTCGGCGTCCTTGTTCACCGCGACGATGGTCTTCGAGGTCTGCATGCCGGCCCGGTGCTGGATCGCACCGGAGATGCCCAGCGCGACGTAGAGCTGCGGGGAGACCGTCTTGCCGGTCTGACCGACCTGGAACTGGTGCGGGTAGTAGCCGGAGTCGACGGCCGCGCGGGACGCGCCGACCGCGCCGCCGAGCAGGTCGGCCATCTCCTCGACCAGCTTGAAGTTGTCGGCGTTGCCGACACCACGACCGCCGGACACCACGACCGACGCCTCGGTCAACTCGGGGCGGGAGCCCTTCTGCTCAGCGACCCGCTCGACGACCTTGGCCAGCTTGTCCGCGTCGGTGACCGACACGGTGAGCTGCTCGACCGCCGGGG
>NZ_JBXUOV010000428.1:0-469 GCF_057196585.1 Micromonospora sp. ATLC20 | reverse complement strand
CCGTGGACCGGCACGCCCGCCGGACCGGCACACCCCGGGGCAGCGCCGTCCGGCGGCCTGCCCGCCGAGCCCGGCTACCCCCCGGCCGGCCGGCCCGAGCCGGGCTATCCCCCGGCGCCCGCCTCCCCGGCGCCCGCCGCCGAGCCGGGCTACCCGCCGGCGTCCTCGCCCGAGCCCGGTTACCCCCCGGCGTCCTCGCCCGAGCCCGGTTCCGAGCCGGGGCACCCGGTCACATCCGACGCGGAGCGCGAGCCGGGCCCCTCCGGGCCCGCTACCGGCTACCCGACGCTGCCGGCGCCGGGCTGGCCCGCCGCGGCAGGCACCCGGCCGGGCCCGTCCGAGCCGACGACGGTAGGGATGCGGCACGTGACCGGGCCGGTCGCCGACACCGCCGCCTGGCCCGCGTACGGCGGAGACCCGGCCTGGCCGGGCGCGCGCGACGCCGGTGCCCGGCTGGACGAGCCGGCCG
>NZ_JBXUOV010000427.1:0-492 GCF_057196585.1 Micromonospora sp. ATLC20 | reverse complement strand
GGCCCGCACCGCGCCGGCCGCCTCCTCCAGCGCGGTCCGCAGCCGCGCGTGCTCGGCCAGCGACTCGCGCAGCCGCTCCGGCGCCGGCGCGTCCGCGAGCTGCTCGTCCAGCTCGGCCAGGCGCGCACCGAGCTGGTCGTGCTGGGTCCGGGCGCGCAGCAGCACCCGGTCGGAGTCACGGGCCGCGGTGTCGCGTTCCTGCACGACCCGCTTGGCCGCCTCGCTCGCCGCCCGCGCCGCCTTGCCCGCCTCGATCGCCCGGCTCACCGCCGAACCCTTCGGCACTGCCGGCACGGTGGTGACCGTCTGCTCGCACACCGGGCACGGCGCGCCGCCGACCAGGTGCGCCCGCAACGCGACCGCCTGGTCGGCGGCCTTCGCGTCCTCGTGCGCGCGGAACGCCGACTCCAGCTCCGTCTCGGCCCGCTGCGCGTCCGCCCGCGCCGCCGCCAGCGCCGCCACCGCCGCGTCGTGCTCGGTCCGCGCCGCGTC
>NZ_JBXUOV010000426.1:0-506 GCF_057196585.1 Micromonospora sp. ATLC20 | reverse complement strand
GGCTTCGCCGCCCTCGGCACCGGGCCCGCAGCCGCCCTCGGCCGGTCAACCGGGTACGCCTGCGCCCGCAGGCCGGTCCGGTCGGCCGCCGGCAGGCCCGCAGGCGCCCGGCCGTCCCGTGCCGCCACAGGCAGGCGCGCCCCAGGCTCCCGGCCGTCCCGTTCCGCCATCGGCCGGCGCACCGCAGGCCCCCGGCCGTCCCGTGCCGCCACCGGCCGCCGCGCCCCAGGCTCCCGGCCGGCCTCATCCGAGCGGGCCCGCTCCGGGCGGCCGCACCGACCCGACGATGCCGCCCGTGACCGGCCGTGCCGGACCGGCCGCGCCCCCGGCCGAGGGTCGTACCGGCGGACCCGGTAACGACCTCCCTCCGGCCCCCGGCCGTCCGGGCGTGGACACGCCTCCTCCGCCGCGACGGTCCGGTGCGGACATCGCCGCACCGGCCGGCCGGCCCGGCATGGACACGCCCCCGGCCGCCGGGCGTCCAGCGGCGGCGATGCCGCCGGGAG
>NZ_JBXUOV010000425.1:0-523 GCF_057196585.1 Micromonospora sp. ATLC20 | reverse complement strand
TGAACCTGGTCTACTCGCAGCGCAACCGCTCCGCCTGCACCCGCATCCCGGTCACCGGCAGCAACCCCAAGGCCAAGCGCGTCGAGTTCCGGGTGCCGGACCCGTCCAGCAACCCGTACCTGGCGTTCTCGGCGATGATGATGGCCGGCCTGGACGGCATCAAGAACAAGATCGAGCCGCCGGCGCCGATCGACAAGGACCTGTACGACCTCCCGCCGGAGGAGTGGGGCGACGTCAAGCAGGTTCCGGGTTCGCTGCCGGAGGTGCTCAACGCGCTCGAGGCCGACCACGACTACCTGCTCGACGGCGGCGTGTTCACGCCGGACCTGATCTCCACCTGGGTCGACTGGAAGCGGGCCAACGAGGTCGACCCGGTGCGTCTGCGCCCGACCCCGCACGAGTTCGCGATGTACTTCGACTGCTGAGCACGCTCGTCAGCACCGGCCGGGGGGGGGGGGGGGGGGGGGGGGGGGGGCGGGGGGGGGGGGGGGGGGGGGGGGGGGGGGGGGGGGGGGGGGCCGGC
>NZ_JBXUOV010000424.1:0-529 GCF_057196585.1 Micromonospora sp. ATLC20 | reverse complement strand
GCGCCGGCCCGGTCGACGACCTGCCGGGCGGCCGCGTCACCGGCCGCCGCACGCCGCGCCACCTCCCGGCCGGTGACCGGGTCACCGCCGGTGAGCGCGTACGCGGCGGCCAGGCCGGTGCCGGAGGCGATCGCCTCCAGGTGCCCGTACCGGCCGCAGCCGCAGCGCAGCCGGTGCGCGCCCGGGACCGGCAGGTGCCCGAGCTGGCCGGCCGCGCCCCGGGCGCCGCCCTCGACCCGCCCGTCGTTGACGATCGCGCCGCCCAGCCCGGTGCCGACGGCGGCCAGCAACACGTGCCCCCGGCCCCGTCCGGCGCCGGCCCAGCACTCGCCGAGCGCCGCCGCGGCGACGTCGTTGGTGACGCGCACCGACCGGCCCAGCCGCGCTGCCAGCTCGTCGGCGACCGGGGTGCCGGCCCACCCGGGCAGGCTGTCCGTGGCGTACCGGATGGCGCCGGTCGCCGGGTCGACGGTGCCCGCGGTGCCCACCCCGACCGGCCCGGGGCCGGCGGCGGCGAGCAGCTCCGCGG
>NZ_JBXUOV010000423.1:0-536 GCF_057196585.1 Micromonospora sp. ATLC20 | reverse complement strand
GGCAAACCCCGCCGATCCACCTTCCCCGACGGCAACAACGGCAACCCGTCAACCACCATCACCACCGAAGGCACCATGAACCCCGGCAACCGCGCCGCAGCGAACTCCCGCACCGCCCCCGCATCCACCGCACCACCAACACCCGCCACATAACCCACCAACCGCCGTCGGGCACCCTCCCCGACAGCCACCACCACCGCCTCACCCACCGACGGATGAGCCAGCAACACCGCCTCCACCTCACCCGGCTCCACCCGGAACCCACGAACCTTCACCTGCTCATCGACACGCCCCAAAAACTCCAGACACCCATCCGCACCCCACCGACCCACATCCCCCGTCCGGTACACCCGCCGCCCGCCCGCGAACGACACCCGAACAAAACGCTCCGCCGTCAGATCCGCACGACCCCAATAACCCCTCGCCAGACCGTCACCCCCGATCAACAACTCACCGGCCACACCCACCGGCACCGGATTCAGACCCTCGTCCACCACATAGACCACCGTGTTACCCAACGGCCGCCCGATAGGGAC
>NZ_JBXUOV010000422.1:0-539 GCF_057196585.1 Micromonospora sp. ATLC20 | reverse complement strand
CGTCCGGCCTGACCGCCGCCGGGCTCGCGGTCGCCACCGCCGCCGGGGGCCGCCGCGCGGCCGCAGTCGCGCTCCCACTCGCGGCCACCATTTGGGGGTACGACCTGCGCGCGAAGAACACCGCCGCCGGCCCGGCGGTGATGGCCGCCTGCCGCGGGCTGGACGTGCTGCTCGGCGCGTCCGGCGGCCGGATGGTCCGGGCACTGCCCGCAGCGTTCACCGTCGCCGCGCACACCTGGACCGTTACCGCGCTGTCCCGCCGCGAGGTGACCGGCGCGGACCGGCGTCTGCCCGGCCTCACGCTCGCCGGCACCGCGCTGATCGCGGCAGCCGTCCCGGCCCGGCCGACGCCACCCGTCACCGGCCGCCGCGGTTCCAGCCTCGCCGCCCGGTTCGGTCACCTCGTGCCGGCGGTGCTCGCCGCCGGGTACGCCGCCCGGTACGGCCGCGCGCAGGCCCGGGTGCTCGCCGACCCGTCACCGGGCCGGGTGCGCGCCGCCGTCGGGGCCGGGATCACCGGGCTGCCCGCGTTGCAGGGC
>NZ_JBXUOV010000421.1:0-546 GCF_057196585.1 Micromonospora sp. ATLC20 | reverse complement strand
CGGCGCGTACCGGCCGGTCCGGCCGGCGGTGCCCGGCGTGCGGCCTCGGCGACCAGGCCGGCCGGGTCGCGGGACACGTCGTCGCGGGACGGGCTCACCGGTCCGGTCCCGATCACGGCCGCGAGGACCGGCCCGAGCTGCTGCGGTGTGGCCGCCCACCGGCTCAGGCCGGCCCGGGCCAGGATCGCGGCGTTGGCGCGCCCGTGCCCGGCGATGGGCCGGTACGTGACCACCGGCAGCCCGGCCGCCAGCGCCTCCTGGCAGGTCAGCCCGCCGGCGTTCTCCACCATGACGTCGACCGCGCGCATCAGCGCCGGCATGTCGTCGACCCAGCCCAGCACGTGCCGGCCGGCGCCGCGCAGCCGGTGACGCAACGCCGCGTTGTGCCCGCACACCACCACCGGCCGGACGCCCGCGGCGGCGACCTCGGCCACCGTGGCCGCCACCTCGCCGGCGCCCCAGGAGCCGGCGACGACCAGCGCGAGCACCCCGTCGGCCGGGAGGCCGAACCGCTGCCGGGCCCGCCGCCGGTCCTCCGGGGCGGGC
>NZ_JBXUOV010000420.1:0-557 GCF_057196585.1 Micromonospora sp. ATLC20 | reverse complement strand
GCGCTCGGCGGCGGGCGCCGTCGCCTGGGCGGGCACCGCCGCCGTCGGCTGGCCGGGTGCCCCCGGCTGGCCGGGCGCGGGGACCAGCGGGAGGAACAACGCGTACCCCTGGGTGCCGGGCGGCACGCTGACCGGAATGGCCCAGCCTGGTTGCCCCTCGGCACCGGGCCACGGCACCGGCGCGGGAGCGCCCTCCATCGTGGGCACGACCAGCAGGTACGGCTGTGCGGGGGCGGGAACGTCGCCCGGTGCGGGACCGGCCGCAGGGGCGGCGCGGGACGACTCGGGGGACGGGACCGGATCGGACAAGGGACGCTCCTCGATCACAGGGTTTCGTCACTCTAGGGCCCATCAGGCGTCCGTCGCCGCCCCGGTTGTCCGTTCGGTCATGCCGCCCGGCCCGATCGGCGCGGATCGAACCTTTGGCGGCTCCCGGCCGTACCAGTGCACGGGAGGTCGATCACATGGCCGCACGTCGCGCGTTCGCCGCGTTCGCCGCCGTCGCCGCGGCGGTGCCGCTGACCGCCGCGCCGGCCGCCGCGCACGGTGCGCCGACC
>NZ_JBXUOV010000419.1:0-558 GCF_057196585.1 Micromonospora sp. ATLC20 | reverse complement strand
GCCCGGCAGAGCGCGGTGAGCGCCGCGCCGCCGGGCTCCGCGCCGGCCGGTCCGGCGAGCGCCAGGTGGGCCGTGGCCTCCGCCGGCCGGTCCCGCTGCCAGTCCACGATCGCCAGCGCCAGGTACGCGTAGCCGCAGTCGGACCGCGACGACCAGCCCTGACACGGCGGCATCGACAGCGCCTCCCGGGCCAGCTCCTCGGCGGCCCGCAGCGCGCCCCGGGCCGCCTCCAGCAGCGCCGAGCGGCTGACGCAGAGCAGCTCGGTACGCGGCCGCCCGGCCCGCCGCGCCGCCTCCCGCGCCGTGGCGAACCGGTCCCGGGCGGTGGACAGGTCCCCCTCGGCCAGCGCGGCCAGCCCGTGCGCGGCGCCGGCCACCGCACGCACGTCGTCCCGCTCGGCCGTCCCGGCGCGCGGATCGCCGGCTCCGTCGTCCGGCCCCGGGGACTCCTGCGCCGGGCCGGTGGCCAGCAGGCGGTCGGCGGCCCGGCGTACCTCCTCGTGGTCGGCGCCGAGCCGGGCGAGGCTCAGCTCCACGGCGGCGGCCAGCCGGCCGAAC
>NZ_JBXUOV010000418.1:0-559 GCF_057196585.1 Micromonospora sp. ATLC20 | reverse complement strand
GCCAGGCGCCGGCCGAGCACCGCGCGACGCGGGCCGGGCACGGCGGCGGGCGGTCCGGCGACGGCGGCGCGGAGGGTACGGGGCACAGAGCGGGCGGAAGCGTACATCGTCGGCGACGCTACCGTCCCCGGAACGCCGCGACGAGGGCCGATCGGTCGGAAAACCCGGCGTGTCGCGTGTGCCGGGCCCACGTCAGCCCGCCCGCCGGTCGGACCAGGGCACCACGGTCCCGGCGCCGCCCGAGCGGACGGCGGCGTGCACGGCCCGGGCCAGCGGTGCGCCCCAGGCCGACCGGGGACCGCCGTACGGGGCCGGCTCGCCGTCGGCCGGGCAGAGCACTGTCACCGCGTCGGTGGGGGTGCCGGTGGCGGGCAGCCCGAGTTCCCAGATCGCCTGTGCCTTCGCCTCGGTGGCGGTGGCCACGGCGTTGACCAGGGCGGCGTCGCCGAGCCGCACCGGGACGTACACGACGATGTTGACGGTGCCGACGTGCTGCGCGGGCCGGGCCGGCTCGCTCGCGGCCGACGGCGCCGGCCCGGGTGCGGCGGCGGGGTGGGGC
>NZ_JBXUOV010000417.1:0-573 GCF_057196585.1 Micromonospora sp. ATLC20 | reverse complement strand
GGCCGGCACCGGAGACGGGCCGGGTGCCGGGCGGAACGCCGTCGGCACGCGCCCGGCGGCCCGCACCCGACACCGGCTGGGTACCGGGTGGCATGTCGTCGGGTCGCGCCCGGCGCGCTCCACCGGGGACCTGCTGGACGGCGCCGGTGTCCTCGGTGCGGGCTCGGCGGGCGGCACCGGAGACCGGCTGGATGCCGGCGGTGTCGTCGGGGCGGGCCCGTCGTCCGGCGGGCGGCGGGGTCGCCGATTCGGCCGGGTGCGGGCCCTCAGGTCCGGCGCCGTGCCGGCCGCGGGGCGCCGGCGGTACGCGGGTGTCGCCGTCCGCGGAGGGCCGGCCCGCGTCGGCGGGTACGCGGCCGGGCGACGGCGCCCCGGACGGCGTGCGGGTGCCGGTGACCGGTGGCTGCTGACCGGTGGGTCCGTCCGCGCGGCGGCGGTACGGCGCATCCGGCGGACGCGGCGCCTCGGGCACACCGGGCCACGGACCGTCGACCGGGCGGCGCGGGGCGGCGGCTTCGGGGCCGCCGGGCCACAGACCGTCGGCGGCCCGGCGCGGGGCACCCGGCTCGGGAC
>NZ_JBXUOV010000416.1:0-641 GCF_057196585.1 Micromonospora sp. ATLC20 | reverse complement strand
CGAACCCACCGCCACCCCCGATGACCTGGCATACGTCATCTACACCTCCGGCTCCACCGGCAACCCCAAAGGCGTCCAGATCGAACACCGGCAGCTCTGGCACATCGCCCACGCATGGGACCACCGGTTCGGGCTCACCGATCGGCCGCTGCGCTTCGTCTCGATCTCCAGCCTCTCGGTCGACCTCTCCTTCGCCGACCTGCTGCGCTCGGCGTTCTTCGGCGGCACGCTGATCATCGCGGATGCCGACACCATCACCGACCCGCCGGAGCTGCTGCGACTGATGGAACGCACCGGCGCGACGGGCTTCGAGGTGGTCCCGTCCCTGTTGCGGGTGCTCGTGCAGGAATGCCAGAGCCAGGGCGTGCCCTTCCCGCCGCTGGCGCTGCTGTCGGTGGGCTCCGAGGGCTGGCGGGTCGAGGACTGCCGCGAGCTTCTCGGCATCCTGCAGCCGGTCACCACCGTGGTGAACGCCTACGGGGGCACCGAGGCGACAGTCGACTCCACCGTCTTCGAGCCGACGCTCGAAACCATCGAGGGCCGCTCGATCGTCCCTATCGGGCGGCCGTTGGGTAACACGGTGGTCTATGTGGTGGACGAGGGTCTGAATCCGGTGCCGGTGGGTGTGGCCGGTGAGTTGT
>NZ_JBXUOV010000415.1:0-652 GCF_057196585.1 Micromonospora sp. ATLC20 | reverse complement strand
GACCCGGCCGGCGCGGCGACGCTGCTGCGCGACGCGCTCGGGCTGTGGCGCGGCGAACCCCTCGCGGACGTGACGGACGCGCCGTTCGCCGACGCCGAGGCGGCCCGGCTGCGCCAGGCGCGGCTGGCCACGGTCGAGGACCGGGTGGAGGCGGAACTGGCGCTGGCGCCGGCCGGGGCGCCGCTGATCGCCGAGCTGCGGGACCTGGTGGCGGCGCATCCGCTGCGGGAACGGCTGCACGGGCAGCTGATGCGGGCCCTGCACGGTGCCGGCCGCCGCGCCGAGGCGCTCGCCGTCTACGCCGACGCCCGCCGGGTGCTGGCCGAGGAACTGGGCACCGACCCGTCGGCGGAACTGGCCGCGCTGCACACGGCGCTGCTGCGCGACGAGCCCGCGCCGGCCGTCCGGCTGCCCAGCCCGCTCACCAGCTTCGTCGGCCGGGAACCGGAGCTGCGGCGGGTGCACGAACTGCTCGGCGCGGCGCGGCTGGTCACCCTGCACGGCCCGGGCGGCGCCGGCAAGACCCGCCTGGCCACCGCCGTCGCGTCCGGCCACGACGGGCCGGTGTGCCTGGTGGAGTTGGCCGTCGTGGCGACCGGCGCGCCCGTCGCGCCCGCGGTGCTGGCCGCGCTGGACCTGCGCGACGCCGCCC
>NZ_JBXUOV010000414.1:0-684 GCF_057196585.1 Micromonospora sp. ATLC20 | reverse complement strand
GTCGGCGGGGTAGTTCTCGAAGACGACGATGCTGTCGAACATCGGCGAGCCGGCCGGCACCTCGCTCCAGCTCTGGATGTCCGCCAGCGCCGAACCCTCGAACTCCCGTGCCGCCACCTGAGCGTCCTGCAAACCCCGCAACCAGCCGACGACCGGCTCACCACCGTCGACGCACACCCGCACCGGCAACGTATTGATGAAAATGCCCACCACATCGCCGGCACCCGCCAACTCCGGCGGACGACCCGACACCGTCGAACCGAAACACACATCCCGCACACCGCAGTACCGGGACAACAACAACGCCCACGCGCCCTGCACCACCGTGTTCACCGTCAACCGATGCCGCCGCGCGAACCCCGCCACCGCATCAGACACCACCGGCGGCAACACCACCGGCACCGACGCATCCGCCCGAGCCTGATACGACCCCACCGGCACCCGGTCCACCGGCAACACGTTCGCCGCCTCGAACCCCGCCAGCACCTCCCGCCAGAACCGCTGCTCGGCACCACGATCACGAGCCGCCAACCACGCCACGTAATCCACGAACGGACGCCGCACCGGCAGCCCCGCCACCACCGCCGCGCCCTGCGCCCCCGACACCAGAGCCCCGTACACGGCAAACACATCCGACAACACCTGGAACGTGCTCCACCCGTCCAACATCAGATGATGCGAGGT
>NZ_JBXUOV010000413.1:0-698 GCF_057196585.1 Micromonospora sp. ATLC20 | reverse complement strand
CGGTGCGCCGACCAGCCCGCTGAGCCGGTCCGCCGCGTGCGGGCCCGAGGGTGGCCGGGCGCAGACGCCCGCCTGCCGGGCCGCGGTCGCTGCCGGAGCGGCGGTACGCGAGTGGGACAACATCCGGGTGGCCCGGATCGACGGGCGGGACCGGGAACGCATCCCGGACGGGGAGCTGTGCAGCGGCGGGCTGTCCGCGTACCGGGGACTGGACCTGGCGCGCGCCGACTGGCCCGCCACCACGCTCACGGCCGGTGCCCGGCACACGTTCCGCTACCGCACCACCATCCCGCACCGGGGCACGTTCCGGTACTACGTCACCACCGGCTCGTACTCGCCGAAGCGCGTGCTCACCTGGGCGGATCTGGAGGAGAAGCCGTTCCTCGAGGTCACCGACCCGCCGATCCGCGCGGGCGCGTACGAGATGCGGGGGAAGCTGCCCGCAGGGCGTACCGGCCGGCACCTCGTCTACGTCATCTGGCAGAACTCGGACACCCAGGACACGTACTACTCCTGCTCGGACGTGATCTTCCGGGCGGCCCGCGGTGAGTCGGACCCGCCGCCGGCAGCGCCGAAGGCGAGCGCGTCGCCTCCGCGTACCCTCGCCGTGCCGGCGGCCGACGACGAGCCGGCGGTGCCGGTCGCGACGGTGACCGACGGCGGACCGCTGTCCCGGCCGCTCGTGGTCGGCGCGGCGG
>NZ_JBXUOV010000412.1:0-722 GCF_057196585.1 Micromonospora sp. ATLC20 | reverse complement strand
CAGCAGCGGCGTGCCCGCCGCGTGGCCGACCGCCAGCGGCACCAGCGCGCAGCCGGCCGCCAGGACCAGCGCCGTGCCGTGCCCGGTCCAGCCCAGCACCCGCCCGGCCACGAGCGCCGTGCGATTGCCGGAGGTACGGCGGCGCAGCACGACCACGACCGCGAGGTCACCGAGCGCCACGGCCGTCAGCACCAGCGCCCAGCCGGCGGCGGTGGGCCGGAACGCGGCAGCGGCCAGCGGCAGCACCGGCTGCGCGAGCAGCCACGCCGCGAACCAGGGTGCGGTGAGGCGGCTGACCAGTGCGTAACCGGCGGCCACCGCGGCGCTGCCCGCCGCCACCAGCGCCGCGTACCGGCTGCCGGGCAGGCCGGTCACCCCGAACAGGTCCACCGACCAGGCGGCGGATCCGTCCAGGACCACCAGGAGCAGCGCCACCGAGGCGAGCGTCTCGGCGGTGCCGCGCAGCCCGCGGGCCCGGGCGACGAGCGGCGCGACCAGGGCCAGCGCGGTGACGGCGAGCAGGATCAGCGCCCGGCCGGCCACCCCGAACGTGCTCCAGGCGACGGCGGTGAACACCACGGCGGCGGTGCCGAGCAGCAGCCCGCCGAGGACGAACAGCAGGCCCTGGACCGCGCGGGTGGAGGTCTCCGCGCCGCCGGGGCGTACCGCGGCGGGGGCCTGCGGAAGTTGACGCGGCGGCGGCGCCGGGAGCGGCGCGGGAC
>NZ_JBXUOV010000411.1:0-727 GCF_057196585.1 Micromonospora sp. ATLC20 | reverse complement strand
CCGCTG
This sequence comes from Micromonospora sp. ATLC20, assembly GCF_057196585.1. Classification (NCBI taxonomy): domain Bacteria; kingdom Bacillati; phylum Actinomycetota; class Actinomycetes; order Micromonosporales; family Micromonosporaceae; genus Micromonospora; species Micromonospora sp. ATLC20. The sequence goes on along the minus strand of NZ_JBXUOV010000411.1, from coordinate 721 downwards.
CCGTTGGCGATGCCGCCGCCGTTGCCGCCTGCGGTGTTGTCGTCGACGTGGGTCTCCTCGACCTTGAGGATGCCCTCGTTGAAGACGCCGCCGCCGTCGCCCTGGGCGTGGTTGTCGACGACCTTGCTCTCCTTGAGCCAGGTGCGGCCGTAGTTGGCGATGGCGCCGCCGTCACCTTCGGCGTTGTTGTCGACCAGCTTCACGTTGTCCAGGTGCGCGCTGCCGCCACGCTCCACCAGGAGCGCGCCGCCGTCACCCTCGAACCGCTTGTCGTCGTCCTTGCCGTCCGGCCCGGCCGCCTTCGGCACCGACGGCCCGGGGTACTTGAATTCGTTGGCGTTGCCGCCGGAGACGGTGAGGTCCTTGAGGGTGAGGTCGCCGCCGTCGACGACGCGGAAGATGCGGAAGGTGTCTTCGGCGTCGCGCTTGATGGTGGAGTTGTTGCCCTTGATGGTGACGTCCTGCTTGATCTCGGGCAGGGCGGAGCCGAACTTGCGGTCCTTGACGCCGAGTTCGTAGGTGCAGTTCTCGGCGAGCTTGATGGTGCCGCCGTGGTCGCGGTTGGCCAGTTCGAGGGCGTCGATCAGGGCGTCGTCCTTGCAGGGGACCTCGCGGGTCTTGCCGTGGTCGTCCTTGCCGTCCTTGCCCCACTCGCCCTTGTCCGGGCCCCACTCGCCACGGTCGCGGCCTTCCTGGCCACGGTCCTTGCCGTCCTTGCCGT
>NZ_JBXUOV010000410.1:0-734 GCF_057196585.1 Micromonospora sp. ATLC20 | reverse complement strand
GCCGGACGCCTGCGGACCGCCGACTCCGGCGACGGCGGCGGCACCGGCCAGGCCGAGCGCGCCGGGGACCGCGACCGCCACCTCACCGTCGGCCACGACGGCTGTCCTCCGCTGCGTCCCCTCCGGACCGCCGCCGCCCGGCGACGCCTGTTGGTTCGACTGCGCAGGCGGGTTCGGCTGCCCGGACGGGTTCGGCGCGGCCGTCTGGGCGGGTGGGTTCACCGCCGGGGACAGGTCGACCACTGTCGGCACCTCCACCGCCGTCGGCGGCACGACCACTTCCGGTACGGGCACACCCGGCGTACCGCCGGTGCCGGACCCGGGTGCCGCCGGAACCTCCGGCGCGGAGCCGTCCAGGCCCGGGCCACCGGCCACGGTGCCGTCCCCCGCCTCGGGCGCGCAGTCCTCCGGCCGGGCCGGGGTGCAGTCGGTCTCGTCCGGCCGGATCAGATCGGACGCCCCTGGTGCGGTACGTGGTGTGGTGCCGGCGGGCGCGTGGCTGCCCGGCGGGCCGGCCATCGGCGGCAGCACACCGCCGACCGGTGCCGTCACGTCGGTGCTCGGGAGCGTCACACCGGTGCTCCTCGGCGGCACGGCGGGGACCGGCTCCACCAGTCCGGCGCCGCCCGTGTCCGCTCCCGTGGGCGCCTGCGGCGCACCGGCGTCGGGGGTCGACGGGCGCCAGTCGTCGGCGTCCGCCTCGATCAGCCCGGAGGCGTCCGGCGCGTCCGGCA
>NZ_JBXUOV010000409.1:0-737 GCF_057196585.1 Micromonospora sp. ATLC20 | reverse complement strand
CGCCGCTGCTGGCCGGCGGCCCGCTGCTGGTGGTGGCGCTGGCGCTGGTCGCCGGCGCGCTCGCCGCGGGTGGCCGCCTCTGGCGTGCGACGACCACCGGGTTGCTGGTGCCGGTGCTCGCTCTCGCGCTGATCCGGCCGGTCGCCGAGTGGCGGCCCGGGCTGCTGCTGATCGCCGCCGGCCTCGTGGTGGCGGCGCTCGCCGGTGCGGTCCGGGCGCTGCCGGCACCGGTCCGGACCGGTCCGCTCGTGGGCGGGCTCGCCGTGGCCGCCGCGCTGGGCCAGGTGGCGGTCGTGCTCACCGGCCTGGTCGGCGCGTCCACCGCGAGCGTCGGCTTTCCGGCCTGGCAGGGCGGGCGGGACGTGGCGGTCCCGTCCTGGGGCTGGCAGCTTCCGGTAGCCCTGCTGCTGACCGCCGGGGCGGTCGCGCTGCTGACGCCCCGGGCCGTCCGGCCGCTCGCCGGTGTGGCCGCCGCCGGGCTGGTCGCTCTCGCCGCGCCGGCCGTGACGGCGACGCCGTGGCCGCTGGTGCTGGTCGTGGACCTCACGATCGCCGCCGCGCTGCTGCTGGCGGCGGTGGCCCGGCCGCGTGGGGGACGGGTCGTCGTGCCGGTCGCCGCGTCGGCCGGGGCGGTACTGCTCGGGCACGCGCTGCTCGTCGGCTGCGCCGCCCCGGGCGGGGCCGTCGCAGTGCTCGCCGCGACCGCGGTGCTCGGCGTGGCGCTCGCCGCGCTGGGC
>NZ_JBXUOV010000408.1:0-737 GCF_057196585.1 Micromonospora sp. ATLC20 | reverse complement strand
TTTGGGGGGGCGGCGGGGCCGGGCGTAGGCCGCGGGTAGGGCCGACGGGGGCGGGGGCCGGCCGCCCGCGGCCCGCTTGCGGGCCGCCTTGACCGCCGTCGACGCTGACGCCCTGGTCTTCACCGGCGACAAGGGCGCGCTGCTGCGATCCGGCAACTTCGGCCGTGCGGCCAAGTGGACGCGGACGGTCGAAGCGCTCGGGCTGCCCGGCTTCCACTTCCATGACCTCCGCCATACCGGCAACACCCTCGCCGCAGCCTCTGGCGCGAGCACTCGCGAGCTAATGCAGCGAATGGGACACGCCAGCATGCGGGCGGCGTTGATCTACCAGCACGCAACCAGCGAGCGGGACCGCGAGATCGCCTCGGCCATGGACCAGCGGATCGCCCGGCAGACCCGGCGCAAGGGCGGCCAGAGCAGCTAATGGCCCACGGATGGCCCGCAAGATCGGAGCGGGGGAGTGGCCGACCGGCCCAGGATCGGGGGACGCAGCCTCTGACCTGGGCCGGAGGCTGTTGGAGCGGGCGACGGGAATCGAACCCGCACCGTCAGTTTGGAAGACTGAAGCTCTGCCATTGAGCTACGCCCGCGAGCGCCCCACCACAGCAGGGCGCGCCGACAGCGTACCCAATGAACCACGGCCACCGCGCAGCGCCGAGCACGTACCGCCGGGATGTGACGTGCAGGCGTTCCAGGCCGGCGTCCGGGATCTCGTGGTGCGCAACCACCGCCGCACC
>NZ_JBXUOV010000407.1:0-777 GCF_057196585.1 Micromonospora sp. ATLC20 | reverse complement strand
GGCCAGCTCGGCGAGGCGGGCGGTGTGCCGGGCGTCGATCTCGGCCAGGCGCCGGTCGCGGGCGGCACCCACCCGGGCGGGCACCGCCGCGGCGGCCCGGCGGGTACGGGCCAGCCGGTCCCGCCCGGCGGCCAGGTCGGCCTCGGCGGTGGCGAGCCGGGTACGGGTGGCGCCGAGGGCCTCGGAGAGCATCCCCCGGACCCGCGTCACCAGTCGAGCGCGGACGTCAGCCACGGGACGGCTCCCGTTCGTCGGTGTCCTCGGGCAGGTCCCGGCCGAGCCGGTCGAGCAGTACGCCGGTGAGCACACCGGCGGTGACCGCAGGGTCGGCCGCGTGCGGCTGTTCCGCGTCGTCGTCGCGGCGCGGCGGGGGCATCCGGCACACCCGGGTCAGCAGCGTGTCGAGCACCGGCCGCGGCAGCCCGGGCAGCAGGTCGCGGACCCGGGAGTCCAGCGCGCCGCGCAGCCGGGGCAGGTCGTCCGCGCGGGGCGGATGGCCGAGCAGCTCACCGGCCAGTTCGCGCAGCAGCGGCGGGGTGATCGCGGCCAGCCCAAGCCCCACGTCGGCGTGCGCCCGGCGCAGCTCGCGGTGCAGCCGGTCCCGGTCGCCGGAGCGGACCCCGGCGGCCACCCGGCGCAGCAACTCGTGTGAGTCCACGACGCGCTCGTCCGGCTCGTCCGGCGCACCCTCCCGGCCGCCGGTCAGCTCCGCCACCCGCACCGCCCACCAGCGCCGCACCGCCGGCTGCTCGCCCGGCTCGGCGGCCGGGCCGGGCA
>NZ_JBXUOV010000406.1:0-779 GCF_057196585.1 Micromonospora sp. ATLC20 | reverse complement strand
CCGGGTGGCACGTGCAACCTGCCGTCGTCGTACCGGTGGTCGTCCACGGGTGCGTTGGCGCAGCCGCGCTCGGGCTGGGTGTCGTTGAAGGACTTCACGGTGGTGCCGTACAACGGGCAGCACCTGGTGTACGCCACGACGCACGACACCGGGTCGTCGTGGGGGTCGATGAACTTCGGTCTGTTCTCGAACTGGTCGCAGATGGCTTCGGCGTCGCAGAACGCGATGTCGTCGGGGACTGTGGCGCCGACGTTGTTCTACTTCGCGCCGCGCAACATCTGGGTCCTCGCCTACCAGTGGGGGCCGACCGCGTTCTCCTACCGCACCTCGACGAATCCGACCAACCCGAACGGCTGGTCCTCGGCGCAGCCGCTGTTCACCGGCAGCATCTCCGGTTCCGGCACCGGCCCGATCGACCAGACCCTGATCGCCGACGACCAGAACATGTACCTGTTCTTCGCCGGTGACAACGGCAAGATCTACCGCTCCAGCATGCCGATCGGGAACTTCCCCGGCAGCTTCGGCTCCAACTACACCACCATCATGAGCGATTCGACGAACAACCTGTTCGAAGCCGTGCAGGTCTACAAGCTGCAGGGCCAGACCCGCTACCTCATGATCGTCGAGGCGATCGGCTCCCAGGGCCGCTACTTCCGCTCCTTCACCGCCACCAGCCTGAACGGCTCCTGGACCCCGCAGGCCGCCACCGAGTCCAACCCGTTCGCCGGCAAGGCCAACAGCGGCGCCACCTGGACCAACGACATCAGCCACGGCGAACT
>NZ_JBXUOV010000405.1:0-780 GCF_057196585.1 Micromonospora sp. ATLC20 | reverse complement strand
GGGCAGCGCTGCTGGGGCGCCGTCCACGGCCGGCCGAGTTGCTGCGCGGCGCCCGGCTCGGCGTGGCGCTGCCGGCCGCCGTCCTGGTCGGGCTGACCGTCACGGCCGCCGCTCTGACCGGGCCGGGCTGGTTCCCGGCGTACGCGCTGCTCGGCCTGGTGGTGCCGGTGCTGGTGCTGGACGGGGTGCCGGCGCACCTGGCGCCCTGGCGGGCGGTACGCCTGGCCGGCCGGGTCAGCGCCCGGGGCGCCGCGATCCGGCTGCTGGGCTACCTCGGCTGGTGGCTGATCCGGCTCGGCATCGGGCTGGGCGTCTACCAGGGTCTCGGCATGCTGGGCCTGTTCGACGTGTCGGCCTGGGCGCTGCCGTTGACGATCGCCGCCTTCACCGCTGTCAACGCGCTCGCGTACCCGGCGCTCGCCTGCCTGGACGCGGTGCTGCACCTGGAGACCCGGGTCCGCACCGAGGGGCTGGACATCCGGCTCTCCCGCGCGCCGGCCGGCGTGCCCGAGCCCGTCCTGCTGGCGGCACACCGGTGAGCCGGTGGTGGACCGAGACGGTGGCGGCCCTCGGTGACGTGGTGCCGCTGCCGCTGGCCGCGCTGATCCTGCTGGCGGTCGCGCTGCTGGTGGCGCTGGGCTGGTATTTCTTCCCGGCCTGGGTGCCACGCCGGCTGCCCCGGTTCACGCTGCCCCGGCTGCGGCGTCCTCGCCTGCCCCGGCTGCGGCTGCCCCGGTTCCGGCGGCGGCGTGCCCGCCGGCCGCGCACCGATCCGCCGGC
>NZ_JBXUOV010000404.1:0-792 GCF_057196585.1 Micromonospora sp. ATLC20 | reverse complement strand
GCGCACGCCGGCTCGGCGCGCTGCCCGCCGCGGCCGCCGCGCTGGCGGCGGTGGTGCTCGCCGGGGTCGGCCTCGCAGTGGACCGCTTCGACGCCGCACATCCCGTGCCGACCCATCTGATGTACGCGCTGGACGCGGGCACCGGGAAGGCGGCGTGGCTGACTCGCGAGGAGAAGCCGCAGCCCTGGACCGACGGTTACGTCGACCGGAGCATCTCGCTGGCCGACGACTTCCCCGGGCTGGGCGACGGCGAGATGCGCGCCGGACCGGCCACGGCCGCGCCCCTGCCCGCGCCGAAGGTGGAGACGCTCTCCGACACTCGCGACGGTGACCAGCGTGTGCTGCGCGTGCGGGTGGTGCCGCAGCGGCAGGTACGCCTGCTCACACTGCACGTCGACACCGGCACCGCCACACTGCGGTCCGCCACGGTGGCGGGGCGGAGCGTGCCGGTCGAGCCGGGCGACGGGAAGTGGGGGTTCGGGATCGTGTTCCACGCCCCGCCGCCGGAGGGTGTCGAGGTCACGCTGACGCTCGTGCCGCGCGGCGGTGCCGTGTCGGTGCGGGCGATGGACGCCAGTGACGGGCTCTCCGGGGTGCCCGGGTTCCGGAAGCGGCCGGCGGGTGTGGGAGTGGTCGGCTCGCACAGTTCGGAGATGCTGGCGGTGGCGCGCACGTACCCGCTCTGAGCGGTCCGCTCGATCGACACCGCCGCTCGATCGACACCACCTCGCCGAAGTGGGGGGGTTCTCCCCGGGCGCTTAATCCCCACTGCCGCGGACGGGCCGGGGCGGC
>NZ_JBXUOV010000403.1:0-824 GCF_057196585.1 Micromonospora sp. ATLC20 | reverse complement strand
CCGCCACGTCGCCCGAGGCCGAGCCCGGCCGCGCCGCCGCGCCCCATCACGCGGCGCCCCATCACGCGGCGCCCCAGACAGCGGCACCCCAGACCGCAGCGCCCCACGCCGCGGCATCCTGGACCGCGGCGCCCCAGCCCGCACCGAACCAGACCACGCCGGCCCAGGCCGTACCGGCCGACCTCGGCGCCGGGGACGTGACACTGCCCGAGGTGCTCACCCCGGCCGCCGCCCCGGTGCCCGCCCCGGCCACGTCCGACGAGCCCGGTACGGGCGACTGGGCCGCACCCACGATGGCGCTGCCGATGATCGCCACCGGCCTGGTCATCCAGCCGGGCATGGAACTGCCGATGCCCGACGACTACACCGGACCGCAGGCGGTCGACCGGCTCGCCACCCTCGACATCCCCGGCGCCGGTCTCGGCGTGCTGGAGCAGGTGGTCGGCTTCGCCGCCGCCACCCAGGGCACCTCGACGCCGCGTCCGTGGGACTCGGTGCGCGTACTGCTGATCCAGGGCGACCACGAGGGCGGCGCGTCGGCCGGCGCGACGCCCGGTGAGTCGGCCCGCCGTGCCCGGCAGGCCCGGGCCGGCCGGGGCGCGCTGGCCCGGCTCGCCGCCGAGAACCGGGCCGGCCTGCAGATCGTCGAGGCGCCCGTCTCGGCGCCGATGGAGGACGGTCCGGCCCTGCCCGCCGACGAGGTCGAGGCGGCGCTGCGCTACGGCTGGCGGCTCGCCGAGCAGGCCGCCGACGCCGGGGTGCAGCTACTGGTGCTCGCCGCGTGCGGCACGGGCGCCGAGGCCGCCGCCGCGGCGGTGCTCGCG
>NZ_JBXUOV010000402.1:0-861 GCF_057196585.1 Micromonospora sp. ATLC20 | reverse complement strand
CGACCGGCCCGGCTGGCTCCTGGCCGCCGCCGGCGGGCTGCTGCTGGCGGCCGGCGCGGTGCGATCGGCCCAGGTGCCGGCGCACCGCTGGCTGCCGTACACCCTGGACGCCCCGACCCCGGTCTCCGCCTTCCTGCACGCGGGCATGGTCAACGTCGCCGGCTTCCTGATGATCACGCTGGCGCCGGTGGTGGTCGCCGCACCCGGCGTGATGCCGGCGATGGTGCTGACCGGCCTCGTGACCGCGGTGTCCGGGACGGTGTTCGCCGCGGTGCGCACCGACGTCAAGGGCACCCTCGCCCGGTCCACGGTCGCGCAGATGGGCTTCATGCTCGCCCAGTGCGGGCTCGGCGCGTTCGGCCTGGCCGCCGTGCACCTGGTCGGGCACGCGGTCTACAAGGCGTACGCGTTCCTGTCCGCCGGCGGCGCGCTCCAGGCCCAGGCGCGGACCGCGGCCGCGCCCCGCCCGGTCGGCCCGCCCCGGACCCGGACCGTGGCGCTGGCCGGCGCGGCGGTGCTCGCCGCCGTGGCGCTCACCGAGCTGTCACTCAGCGCCAGCCCGAGCGGCCTGCTCAGCGCCGTCCTGGCCGGTGCGGCCGCGCTGACCGCGGTGCGGTCGGCGCTCGCGGACCGCGAGGTGCCGACGCGGACCGCCGTCGCGATCACCCTCGCGGCGGGCGCGCTGGCCGGCGGCTACCTGGTCGCCGGTCGGGCCGTCGCCCGGTGGCTGGGGCTGCCGACCTCGGTGACGGACGCCGGGGTGGGCATCGCGGCGGGCGCGCTGGCCGTGGTGGCCGTCGCCGGCGCGTTCCTGGTGCGCCGGCACGGCGCCGCGCTGTGGTGGTGGGCCTGGCGTGACGG
>NZ_JBXUOV010000401.1:0-864 GCF_057196585.1 Micromonospora sp. ATLC20 | reverse complement strand
CGCGGGCGGTCACCGGGGCGCCGGGCGGCACCGGGGCGTCGCCCGCCGGCCCTCGGGCGCCCGGGGGCACCGGCGGTCGGGGTCCGGCACCTGGCCGGGAGATGTCGTCGGGGCGGGCCACCCCACGGCCGTCGCCACCGGGTCCGGCCGGGCCGGCCGGGCCGCCACCGGGGCGAGCACCGCCCACCGGAATCCCGCCCGTGCGATCGGTATCGCCACGCGGGCCAGGCCCGGCCGGGCCGGCCGGAGCACCACCGGGACGGCCACCGCCGGCCGGAATCCCGCCCGTGCGATCGAGGTCGCCACGCGGACCAGGCTCGACCGGACCGGCCGGTCCGCCACCGGGGCGCCCACCGACCGGAGTTCCGCCCGTGCGGTCGAGGTCACCGCGCGGGCCGGGCCCGGCCGGGGCGCCACCGGGGACGGCGGCGACACCGGGACGGGCAGCGCCGCGGGCCGGGCCGGGCCGGGTGGACGCCGGGTCGGACGGCTGAGGCCGGGCCGGGGGCATGCCCTGGCCGGACTGGTCGGGGCGGACCGCCGGTTCGGCGCGCGCCGGCACATCGGGGCCGGGCTGCCCCTGTCGCCGGGACGGCGTACCCGGTTCGGGACGCACCGGCGGCACGGCGACACCGGCCCGGCCGGCGGGGCCACCGGAACGGCCGGGCGGCTCCTCGGCGGGTGGGCCGGCCGGACGGCGGGTGACCGGCATGGCGGGGTCGGTGTGCGGCGAACGACCGGCCTGCCGCAGCCAGTCGGCGGGCCGTTCGGGCCGTTGCGGCCGCTGCTCACCGGCATCGTCACGGGCGGCCCGTCGGCGGGGCGTCTCGGCGGCGGCACCGGGGCCACCCGGCTCGTCGGACG
>NZ_JBXUOV010000400.1:0-867 GCF_057196585.1 Micromonospora sp. ATLC20 | reverse complement strand
ACCGGCGCGCGGGCGGCGGCCGCCGCCGGTGTCACGGAGGCCGGCAGCAGCAGGGCGGCGGCCAGCGCCACGAAGGATCCCCAGGTCCTCATGACCCGGACGCTAGCCACGCCGACCCGAACGGGTCACCGGCTCCGGGATTCGGGCCCCGGCACCGAGGTCAGGCGGTAGGCTCCGCTGCTCGCTCGCGGGTCAGCGCGCGCGGAGCCCGTGCCCGGCGAGCGGGCCGACCTGCCATCCGCGGCGGCGGCACTCGGCCAGCACTCGCGGGAGCGCGGCGAGACCGGCCCGCCAGGCGCCCGGCGCGGCGGTACGGGAGGAGTCGTGCAGCAGGATCGTGCCGCCCTCGTCCAGTCCGGTCAGGACGGTGCGCGCGACGGTGTCCGCGGTGGCGGTGGCGGTCCAGTCCCGGCCCCAGCAGCTCCACAGGACCGGCCGCAGGCGCAGCCGCCGGGCGGCCACCAGCGCGGCGGTGGTGAGCACGCCGTACGGGGGTCGCAGGAACCGGGGCGGACGGCCGGTCACGTCGGTGACCAGGTCGTACGTGCGGGTCAGGTCGCTGACGGTGCGGGCGGGGGCGCGCAGCAGCAGGTTGTCGTGCGTCCAGCCGTGCACGGCGATCTCGTGGCCGTCGCCGGCCACCCGGCGGCCCAGCGCGGGGTGGCGCGCCAGCATCGCGCCGAGCACGAAGAACGTGGCGCGGACCCGGTGCGCCGCCAGCACGTCCAGGACGTGGCCGGTGGACTCCGGGTCCGGGCCGTCGTCGAAGGTCAGCGCGACCCGGCCGGGCGTCCCGAGCCCGTGCAACCCGGGCAGCAGCCGTCGCCGCAGCGCGGGCAGCGCCGTCACCGCCGGCGCCGCGTGCAG
>NZ_JBXUOV010000399.1:0-883 GCF_057196585.1 Micromonospora sp. ATLC20 | reverse complement strand
GCCCGGGACGGGCCGAGGACGTGCTGACCCCGGACGCCGGCGCGGCGGCCGGCGGGTGGTTCAGCCGGCAGGGCCCGGCCTCGTCCGCGCTGGGTGTGACGCCGGCGCCGGCGGCGACGCCGGTGACCGGAGGGACGAACGAGCGGGGCCTGCCGGTACGCGTGCCGATGGCCCAGCTCACCTCGGCCGCCCCGGCCGACCGTCCGGTGGTGCGGCACGAGCCGGACCCGGAGGCGGTCGGTGGCATGCTGTCGCGTCTCTACAGCGGGGTACGGCGGGCCGAGGCCGAGGAGACCACCGAGATGTACCTGCCGCGCGATGAAGGAGGACGACGACAGTGACGACGTTGAGCCAGGAGGCACGCGACCTGAGCTGGCTGGTGAACGCGTTCGCGGAGCGCGTTCCCGGGGTGGCGCACGCGGTGGTGGTGTCCTCCGACGGGCTCCTGGTGGCGATCTCGGCGCACCTGCCGCGCGACCACGCGGACAAGCTCGCCGCGGTGACCTCCGGCCTGATGAGCATCACCGCCGGTGCGGCCCAGATGTTCGACGGTGACGTCGTCAAGCAGACGGTGGTCGAGATGGGGCGCGGCTACTTCCTGGTGATGCAGATCCGGGACGGCTCGATCCTGGCCACGCTAGCCGGGGCGGACGCGGACATCGGCGTGGTCGGCTACGAGATGGCGCGGCTGGCCAAGCAGGCGGGCGAGATGCTCACCCCGGCGCTGCGCGCCGAACTCCAGCAGGCGCTGCCGCGCTGATCCGCAGCCGGCGCGGGGGGGGGGGGGGGGGGGCGGGGGGCCCCCCCCCCACCGCCCGCGCGACGAGCTGCATGTTGGACTCCACCGGGCGGCCCTTGGCGTACGTGACCGTGTCCTCCATGC
>NZ_JBXUOV010000398.1:0-886 GCF_057196585.1 Micromonospora sp. ATLC20 | reverse complement strand
GCGCAGGCCGGTCCGGCGCGGCGCCTCGCGGTCGCGGGCGCGGCGATGGAGCTGTGGGGTTCGCACCGGGTGGAGAACCGGCTCGGCCTGCTCAGCGAGCCCTACACCCAGGGCACACCCGGAAAGCTGCTGCGCGCGGGCCGGGCGCTGACCGCCGCCGGTGTGGTCGGCGCGCTGCTCGGCCGCCGCAGCCGCGTGTTGTCCGTGCTGTCCGGCGGCGCGCTGATCGCCGCGTCGGTGTGCACCCGGTTCGGCATCTTCCACGGCGGGGTCGCCTCGGCACGCGATCCGCGGTACACGGTGGTGCCGCAGCGCGAACGCGCCGACCGGCGGGTCGCCGACCAGGTCTGACACCTCCCCGGGCGGCCTGCCGTCCGCTGTGGTTGACTGCTGCGTGGAGGCGTTCAGGCGGCTGGTGCCCCTCCCGGTCTTCAAAACCGGTGTGGTCCGGGACCCGGGCCAGGCGGGTTCGATTCCCGTCCGTCTCCGCCAAGTACCGTTCCCGGGAGTGCGCCGATGCGTGAGGTCGACCCGCGACGGCGGGTGCCGCGCACCGACGCGCTGCTCGCCGATCCCGCGCTGGCCGCCGCCGCCGCGACGCTCGGCCGCGACCGGGTCAAGGCCGCGATCGTCAGCGCGCAGACCCGCGCGCGGCGCGGCGAGCTGAGCCCCGATCAGGTACGCGACGCGGCGCTGGCGGACCTGCCCGGCCGTACGCCCCGCCCGGTGCTCAACGCCACCGGCGTCGTGCTGCACACCAACCTGGGGCGCGCCCCGCTCGCCCCGTCCGCCGTGGACGCGCTGGTCGCCGCCGCCGGGCACACCGACGTGGAGCTGGACCTGCGGACCGGCCGGCGGGCGCGGCGCGGCCGGGAGGCGCTCGACG
>NZ_JBXUOV010000397.1:0-953 GCF_057196585.1 Micromonospora sp. ATLC20 | reverse complement strand
GGCCCGACCCGGCCCGGCTGCTCACCGCCGTCGCCGGGACGCTCGACCCGGCCGGTGAGGTGCACCGCGGGGTACGCCGGGCCGCCGCGCTGCTCGGTCACTCCGCCGCCGCGGCGGCCGACGCGCTCGGCAACGGCTCCCGGGTCACCGCGCAGGACACCGTGCCGTTCACGCTCTGGGTCGCCGCCACGCTGCTGCACGACTACCCCGCCGCGATCCGCGTCTGCGTGGAGGCGGGCGGCGACGTGGACACCACCGCCGCGATCGTGGGCGGGATCGTGGCCGCGTACACCGGGGTGGGCGCGCCGGGCGGCGTGCCGGAGGGCTGGCTGACCGCCCGCGAGCCACTCCCCGGCTGGCTGACCGCCCCCGCCTGACCGCCCGTACTTCCGTTCGTTTCGACCGGCACGCGGGCCACTTCGGGGAGGTGGCGGGGTCGAGGGTGCGTGATGCCGCAACCTCCCCGAGCAGGTGTGGATCACGGTCGGTGGTGACCAGGGTGCGCGCCAGCTCGGCGAGGTGGCGGGGTCGGCGGGGGTGGGATGCAGCCACCTCGGCGAAGTGGAGTCGATCATGCGCTCCGGCGTGCACCACCAGCGGGGACGGGCTCGCCGAGCGGGTCCGCGGCGCTCCCCGAATCCGGGGAATCCGGTGCCGGGTCTCCAGTGAGCGAATCGGGTGCCGGGGTGTCGGCGGCGGGAGCGGGGGCACGCTCGGGGGAGTCGGAGCGGTTGTCCGCGTCCGGGCGCTCGGTGGTGGCGGGCGCGTCGGGGGAAAGGCTGTCGTCCGGGGTAGGGCTGTCTTCCGGGAGGGTCATGGTGTCGCGCCGGCGGCGACTCAGCAGCCAGCCGATCGCCGCGCCACCGGCCAGCCCGGCGAGCAGGCCACCGCCGAGCAGCAGGTCGGCGCTCGGCCCGTCGTCGGCAGCCCCGGCCGCCGGTGCCGTGCCGCCC
>NZ_JBXUOV010000396.1:0-973 GCF_057196585.1 Micromonospora sp. ATLC20 | reverse complement strand
CAGGGCCGCGGCCCGGACGCCGCCCCGCCGCCGCGCAGATCGGCGTGCCCGGCCAGCGCAGAGGCCGCCCCGCCCGCCGGTGGCACCGACCGGTCCAGCTCCCCCGGCTCGACCAGCCGGCCGACCCGCGCGTCGCGGGGCTGCGCGAACCCCCAGTCGAGCAGCGCCGCGCCCTGCTGCCAGCCCCGCTGGCTGGTCACCTCGGCACCGAGCAGGGTGACCACGAGGCGCCGGCCGCCGCGCTCGGCCGCACCGACGTACGTGTGCCGGGCCAGGTCGGTGAAGCCGGTCTTGCCGCCGAGCGCGCCCGGATAGTGGTCCAGCAGCATGTTGTCGTTGGAGATGGCGAACCCCTTCGCCCGCTGCACCGGCTGGGCCGGGATCTGCGCGACCCGGGTGGCGGTGTATTCGCGGAACGCCGGGTCGGCGAAGCACGCCCGCGCGATCAGCGCCAGGTCGTACGCGCTGGTGAACTGCCCCGGTCCGTCCAGCCCGGACGGAGTGACCGCGTGCGTCTGCCGGGCCCCGAGCCGGTGCGCCTCCTCGTTCATCGCCCGCACCCCGCCGGCCAGCCCGTCCGGGCCGCCACCGAGGCGGGCGAGCGCGTTGGCCGCCTCGTTGCCGGAGCGCAGCAGCAGGCCGAGCCAGATCGTCTCGATCCGGTAGTGCCCGCCCTCGACCAGCCCCACCGCCGAGCTGCCCGGTTCCACGGCCAGGTCCCCCGCGGTCACTGTGACCTCCCGGTGCGGATCCAGCCGGGGCAGCATCGTGGCGGCGAGCAGCAGCTTCTGCACGCTCGCGGGCACGCCGTACTCGTGCGGGCCGCAGCCGCCGAGCACCGCGCCGCTGTCCAGGTCGGCGACCACCCAGGAGGTGGCGGTCACCGCCGGCGGCGCGCTCGACGCGGGCGGGACGACGAGGCCGGCGGTGTCGAGTGCGGCGCCGCCGACGGCCCGCGCGGCCGGGTCGGGCG
>NZ_JBXUOV010000395.1:0-984 GCF_057196585.1 Micromonospora sp. ATLC20 | reverse complement strand
TCACATTCCGAACCCGGAAGCTAAGCCCTCCAGCGCCGATGGTACTGCACTCGGGAGGGTGTGGGAGAGTAGGACACCGCCGGACAATCTTCCAGTCGAGGGCCGCCCCAGCAGGGGCGGCCCTCGACTGCGTTAGCGTTCTCGGCGGAAACGCCATCAGGAAGGATGTACCTGTGAGCTCAGGACCCCAGGGCGGGGACCGCCCCCGTCGTTACGAGGATCGCGCCGACCGCGGCCAGGGGCGTGGTGACGCCGGCCGCGACGGCCGTCGCGATGACCGTCCCTCGTACCGGGGCGGCCGCGACGACCGCCCGGGCGGCTTCCGTAGTGGCGACCGTGACAGTGGCACCCGTGGCGGCGACCGCCGCGAAGGCGGTTTCCGCGGTGGCGACCGTGAGGGTGGCTTCCGTGGCGGTGACCGTCGCGAGGGTGGCTTCCGCGGCAGTGACCGTCGTGAAGGCGGCTCGGGCGGTGGCGACCGTCGTGAGGGCGGTTTCCGTGGCGGCGACCGTGAGGGTGGCTTCCGGAGTGGAAGCCGTCCGGGCGGCGACCGTCGTGAAGGCGGTTTCCGTGGTGGCGACCGTGACGGCGGTTTCCGCGGTGGTGAGCGTCGCGAGGGTGGTTTCCGTGGCGGTGACCGTCGCGAGGGTGGTTTCCGTGGTGGCGACCGTGAGGGTGGTTTCCGTGGCGGTGACCGCCGTGAGGGCGGCTTCCGCGGCGGCGATCGTCGTGAAGGCGGTGCCCGTGAGGGTGGTTTCCGCGGCGGTGACCGTCGCGAGGGCGGTTTCCGTGGTGGCGACCGTGAGGGTGGTTTCCGTGGCGGTGACCGCCGTGAGGGCGGTTTCCGTGGTGGCGACCGTGAGGGTGGTTTCCGCGGCGGCGATCGTCGCGAGGGCGGCGCCCGTGAGGGTGGTTTCCGTGGCGGTGACCGTCGCGAGGGTGGCTTCCGTGGTGGCGACCGTGAGGGTGGTTTCCGCGGCGGCG
>NZ_JBXUOV010000394.1:0-1023 GCF_057196585.1 Micromonospora sp. ATLC20 | reverse complement strand
CGAACCCACCGCCACCCCCGATGACCTGGCATACGTCATCTACACCTCCGGCTCCACCGGCAACCCCAAAGGCGTCCAGATCGAACACCGGAGTCTCGTCGAGGCGCTCGCCGTCGCGCAGCCGGTCCTTTACCTCGATGACCAGGACGTCCTGCTGACGACGGGTGCCGGCCACTCGCTGTGGGAGACCTGGGCGGCGCTGTTGGCCGGGGCCCGTCTCGCGTACGCGCCCTCCGGTGGCGACCCGCACGTTCTGGGTGAGGCACTGCTGGAGCACCACGTCACCGTCGCTTCCATCCTGCCGTCGGCACTGCAACGGCTGGCCGCAGGCAAAGCCGACGGGGTGCCGCCGCCTCCGTCGTCGCTGCGGAGCATCCTGCTCAGCGGGGAGGCACTCTGGTCCACCCAGCACCAGGCGTGGCGCGAAGCGTTCCCGGAGGCCTCGGCGCAACTGGCGTACGCCTGGTGCCCGGAAGTCGCGGCCGGTCCGGTGACGTGGAGCCCGGTGCCTACCCTCGCCGTCGGGCGTCCGCGCCGGGAGCCTGCCGGCCTGCCGCTGCCCGGGCGTGCGCTGTGGGTACTCAACGCGGCCGGTGTCCGCCAGCCGCTCGGTGTGCCGGGAGAGCTCAGGATGAGCGGCGCCGGTCTCTCCCGGGACGTGTCCGGGCATGGAGTCCGCGCCGAGGAGCCGGTGGCCCTCAGGCCCGACCGCACGATCGAGGTGCACTGCCGCGACGACGACATGCTCTCGATCCACGGCGTACGTGTCGATCCGGGCGAGATCGAGGGGGTGCTCTCGTCGCACCCGCTCGTCGCGGAGAGCGTGGTCACCGTCATCGAGGACCGCCTCGGCCGGCGACTGGCCGCCCACGTGGTGCCGTCCGGCTTCCAGGTGCCCGAACGCTCGGAGCTACGGGGCTTCGCCTCCGAATGGTTGCCGGGGTTCATGGTGCCTTCGGTGGTGATGGTGGTTGACGGGTTGCCGTTGTTGCCGTCGGGGAAGGTGGATCGGCGGGGTTTGCC
>NZ_JBXUOV010000393.1:0-1036 GCF_057196585.1 Micromonospora sp. ATLC20 | reverse complement strand
GCGCGGTCGCGGTCAGCGAGGCCGCGCCGGGCGGCGCGCCGGTCACCGCGGACCGGATCGCCGTCGGGGCCGCCCACCGCGACCAGGTCGCGGCCATCCGGTCCCGGCTGGGCGCGGCCGGGGCGGGCATCACCGTGGACACCGCCAACCGGCTCCAGGGCCGGGAGTACGACGTGACGATCGTGCTGCACCCGCTCTCCGGCCGGCGCGACGCCACCGCGTTCCACCTGGAGTCGGGGCGGCTGTGCGTGCTGGCGTCACGGCACCGGCACGCCTGCGTGGTGGTGGCGCGGGCCGGGATCGGTGAGCTGCTCGACGCGTACCCGTCGACCGAGCGGGTGCACCTGGACGTACCGGTGAAGTTCCCGGACGGGTGGGAGGCCAACCAGACGGTGCTGACCCACCTCGATGCCCACCGGGCGTGACGAGGGGCCGTCGCGGCAGGATCGGCGGACCGTTCGGATCTTCCGGCGTTCGCGGCCGGTGGGCACGATGGCCGGATGCATCCTCACGATCCCTATCAGCAGGATCCGTACCAGCACCAGGCGTACCAACAGCAGGCGTACCCGCAACAGCCGTACTATCCGCCGCCGGCGTACGTGGAGCAGCCGAGCGAGGGGATGGGCCGGTGGGCGATCGTCCTGTGGGTGGCGGTGCCGGCGCTGCTGGTGATCCTGTGCTGTGCCGGGTGCGTCGTCTCCGGGTTCGCGGGCGGGTTCATGGAGGGCTTCAACGAGGGCTACTCGTCGTCGTAGGTGCGGGCCGGTGGTACACCGCCGCCCTCGGCGCGCAGGGCTGGCGGCGGTGCGTTAGACAGAGATCATGACCGCGAGCGTGTTGCAGTGGCTGGGCGGCTGTGTGGTGGCGGTGGCCGCCGGTTTCCTCGCCGTGTCGCTGCCCCGGCGTCGTGCCCGGGCCGAGGGGCGGCGGGTCGCCTGGTCGTCGGCGCGGGCGGCGATCCACGACGCCACGGTCAGCCGGGACGCGTCCCCGGCGGCGGTGCCGGAGGCCGAGCGGCTGCTGGCCCGCGCCGAGA
>NZ_JBXUOV010000392.1:0-1042 GCF_057196585.1 Micromonospora sp. ATLC20 | reverse complement strand
CTGCTGGCCCCGCCCGCCGCCCGCGACACCGGTCCGGCGCGCGCCTGACCCGCCCGTGATCCGCGCCGCCGGTCCCGCCCGCGCCTGACCGCCGGGGGCGCCCGGCCGGATCGTTCGGTCCGGACCGAACTGTCGGCGCCCTACGGTCGGGCGATGGATTCACCGACGATCACGGCTGCTCCGGGCACACCGCCCTGCGGGCCGCCGACCTCGGACGACGGCGGCTGGGTGGTCACCCGGTACGCGGACGTCGTCTCCGTCCTGACCGATCCCCGCTGGGTGGTGCCGCCCGCCGAGGAGGCGCCGGAGGGTGGCCTTGCATGGCTGCGCGCCTCGGTGAGCCGGTTCAGCCCGCCGGACCGGCATGCCGCGCGGCGAGCCGTCGGGGTGGCGGCGCTCGACACGCTCGACCCACGGGAACTGCGCGTGGCCGCGGAACGGCTGACCGGGCGGATCCTCGACCGCGCCGCGACCACGGACAACGGCGGCGACGGGGTGGACGTGACCGGTGACCTGGCTCGGCGCGTACCCCTTGTGGTGCTGGCGGAGCGGCTCGGCCTGGCCGACCCGGCGGCGGCCGTCGCGGAGGTGACGGCGGTCGCCGCCGCCTACCACCCGGGCGCCGGCCCGGCGGCGGTGCGGCGGGCGGACCGGGCGGTGGCGGCGCTGCTGGCCATGTCGCCGCCCGCTCCGGCCGAGGTGACAGCGAACCGGCTCGGGCTGCTGGTGCAGGCCGCCGACGCCACCGCCGGGCTGATCGTGGCCGCCGTCCGGCACGGGCTCGACGCGCCGGACGGGCTCGGGACCGACGCGCTGCTCGCCGAGGTGCTGCGCCTCGACCCGCCGGTACGGGTCACCCGCCGGGTCGCCGCCGACCCGCTGAGCCTGGACGGCCAGCCGGTGCGCGCCGGGGAGCGGCTGCTGCTGCGGTTCGACGCCGCCAACCGCGACCCGGCGGCCTTCCCGGAGCCGGACCGCTTCCGCGCCGGCCGGGCGAACGCCGTGCTGACGTTCGGCGCCGGCCCCCGCGGCTGCCCCGGGC
>NZ_JBXUOV010000391.1:0-1045 GCF_057196585.1 Micromonospora sp. ATLC20 | reverse complement strand
AGTGAGTGTTTGAGAAACCGGTTCAGGTGTTGGTTGCCTGGGCCGGTTTCGTGTTGCGGGTCAGGCGGGTGAGCATGACGTGGATCATGGCCCAGGTGACGAAGGCGGCGTGGCTGGCGGGTAGGTGTTCGTAGTCGCGTACGCAGCGGCGTTTCTTGCTGATCCAGGCGAAGGTGCGTTCGACGACCCAGCGTCGGGGGAGCACGACGAAGGTGTGTTGTCCGGGGAGTTTGTGGACCAGTTGCACGGTGAGGTCGAGGGTTTGGTGGGCCCAGGTGCTCAGGGTGCCGATGTAGCCGCCGTCTGCCCAGAGCAGGCGTAGGCGGGGGTGGAACAGTCGGGTGCGCCAGAGCAGGTCTCGGGCGATGCTGCGGTCGTTGACGTGCGCGCCGGTGACCATGACGGCCAGGAGCAGGCCCATGGTGTCCACGACGATGTGGCGTTTACGGCCGTTGACCTTTTTCGCGACGTCGAAACCGCGACTGCGTCGGGGCACGGTGTCCGCGGCGCGCACCGATTGGGAGTCGATCGCGCCGGCGGTGGGATGCCGGTGTCGTCCGGCGGTGATGCGGCACTGCTCCCGCAGCCGGTCGTGCAGACGCATCAACGTGTGGTCATCGCGCCATCGGGCGAACCACCAGTACACCGTTCCTGGTGGCGGGAACTCTCGCGGCAAGGCCCGCCACGAGCAGCCGGTGCAGGTCACATACAGGATCGCCGCGACGATCGCCCGCATCGGATGCGCTGGTGGCCGCCCCCGCCGAACACCCGACACCGGCGTGACCAGCGGCGCGACCAAGGCCCACTGCGCGTCGGTCAGATCACTGGGATACCGCCGCCGCGCCGCCCTCTCCCGCTCCCGCCGCACCCGCTGCGACGGATAACGGCGGGGCGGCACGGACTGCGCATCGACGATCGGGTACAACGTCATCAGAAGGCCCTCGGCACGGAAACGGTTGGCTCGACACCACCGGACCTACCGAGGGCCTTCCCTCACCTTCAACACGACACGCCGCCCGACCCCACCACTTCTCAAACACTCACT
>NZ_JBXUOV010000390.1:0-1062 GCF_057196585.1 Micromonospora sp. ATLC20 | reverse complement strand
GAGCGGCGGCGCAGCGGGGCCGGCGGCGGCACGGCGGGCGCGCCGGGCAGGTTCTGCGGGGCGGCGGCCAGGCCCATCCGATCCTGGAGCAGCCGGGCCACCAGGCGGCTCACCTCGGCCGGGTCGGCGCCGTCGGCCAGGTCGAGCCGCAGACTGTGCGCGCCGGCCGGGGTACGGCGCAGCGCGGCGTCGCGTACGCCCGCCACCTCGCGGACCGCGTCGAGGATCGCGTTGACGTCGAAGCCCTCCGGCCGCTCCCGCAGCGGCGCGGGTTCGTCGTCGCGGCGCAGGTGGGTGGCGATGCGGGCGAGTTCGGGGGTCTCGGCGGACGGTTCCACTGCCGGTGGCTCCGGCACGACTGGCACGTCCGGTTCCGAGGGGACGCGCTGCGGCAGCACAGGGGACGGTTCCTCCGGTCGGGGCTCGGCGACCGCGTCGGCGGCCGGCACCGGTTCCGGTGCGGACCGGCGGGCCGCGTAGGGAGGGGCGCTCGTCGGTTGGGACGCGGGGGTGGGGTCGAACCGCGGCGGGCCGCTCGTGGCGGGCACGCCCGAGGTCGGCGGGGCGGGGACGGCCGCCTCCGTGGGGGCGTATCCACCGGCCGGCGCGGGCGGGGCGCCGGGTGCGGGCGGGGCACTCGTCGGCGGAGGGCCCGGGGGCGTGATCAGCGGGGCGACCGGCACCGGCGGCCCGGCCCAGGAGGGCCGCTCGTAGCCGTGCGGCGGTTCGGCGTCGCCCCGGGCCAGCCGGAACGGCCGGGTCACCTCGGGCGTCGGCTCCGGCGCGGCCGGCGGCTCGTAGCGGCGGGCCGGCTCCGGCCCGGCACCCGGCTCGTACGGCCGGGACGCCTCGGGCTCGGCGGGCGGCGGGTACTGCCGCGTCGCCTCGGGGCCGGGGGCCGGTTCGGCACGCAGCGGCTCGTACGGCCGTACCGGCTCGGGCCGGGGTGGCTCGTAGGCGGCGGGCGGCTCGACGCGGGCCGGCTCGTACGGCCGCACCGGCTCGGGCGCCCACTCGGCCGCGCGGTCCTCGCGGGCGGTGCGGTGGGCGGCGCTGTCGTCC
>NZ_JBXUOV010000389.1:0-1078 GCF_057196585.1 Micromonospora sp. ATLC20 | reverse complement strand
CGGGGGCGCCGGCCGGGCGCGGCCCCCCGGCCCCGCCCCCCCCCCCCCCCCCCCCCCCCCCCCCCCCCCCCCCCGCCCAGACCGACACGACGCGGCCGGGGGTGAGCCGTGGTAGCCGCCAGCATCCTGCTCATCCTCGTCGCGGTCGTGCTGCTGATCGCCGGTCTCGCCGGCGGGTCCAGCCTCCTGCTCATCGTCTCGATCGCGGCCAGCCTGCTGTCCGCCGTCGCCTTCGTCGCGTTCGCCCGCCAGGCCGCCGCGGCACGGGCCACGGCCGGCCGGGAGACCGGACCGCGACCACGGACCGCGCACACCGTCCCGTCCCCGGACGAGCCGGTGAGCCCGGTCCCGCACCACACGTCCACGGCCGGCGCCGGTGGATCCGGGTGGCGGCAACCGCCCGGATCGCCGGTGACCGACCCGGACGACGCCCCGCCGCCGGTCGCGTACTCGCCGCCGGCCGAGCCGTCCGACACCGGGCCGTACGACACCGGGCCGTACACGCCGGCGTTCGACGCCGAGGCCGGACCGTACACACACGCGTTCGAGGCCGAGCCCGCCGGGCCGTACGCGGCGCCGCTGGACCCGGATCCGGTGGACGCGGACCCGGTCGTCGCGGACGCGACGCCCTACTCGCCGCCCGGCCCGCGCGTGCCGGAGACCGCCCGGCCCACCTCGCCCGCGCCGGGCGAGGCGTTCGACGGCGACCCGCCCGCCGAGTACCTCTCCACCGGCGACGTCGCCCGGCTGGTCCGGCTGCCGGGCGACGTGCTGGTGGTCGACGGCCATCCCCGCTTCCACCTGCCCGGCTGCGCGCACCTGGTGGGCCGGGAGGACGAGCCGCTGCCGGTCGCCGAGGCGGTCGCGCTGGGCTTCACCCCGTGCGCGCACTGCGCGGCCGCCACCACCCTGCTCGCCGAGGCCCGGCCGCGCTGACCATGACGATCGCGGACGACGCACTCACCGTCGCGGTGCGGGTGAAGCCCGGGGCGGCCCGCGCCCGGGTGGGCGGGCGGTTCGACGGGCCCTACGGCCCCGCGCTCGTCGTGGCCGTGCACGCGCCGGCGGTGGACGGCCG
>NZ_JBXUOV010000388.1:0-1085 GCF_057196585.1 Micromonospora sp. ATLC20 | reverse complement strand
CCGGTTCGGCGGCGCGCTGCGCCGGTGCCGCCGGGTCGTGCCACTCGACCTCCAGCACCGACTCGCCGGTGCGCAGCCGCACCCGGCGCACCGGCCCGGCCAGGTCGGCGACGAGCTTGCGGGCCTGCCGGCGCAGCCCGTCGAGCACCTGCTCGGCCTCGGCGTCCGCCATCACGCCACCTCCGCCCGGCCACCGGCCGGGGAGGCAGCCGGGGACGGTCCGGCCGCGCGGGCCGCGCCGAAGCGGCGGAAGCGCTGCCGGCGGCGGCGGACCAGCGTGGCCGGAGGGACGGTGAGCAGCGGGGCGAGGTTCGCCGCCACGGCCCGGCGCAGCAGCTCGGCCGCGCCGCCCGGGTCGGCGTGGGCGGCCGGGCGCGGCTCCGGCACCAGCTCGTCGACGACGCCGAGGCGGCACAGGTCGGCGCCGGTGAGCCGCAGCGCGCGGGCCGCCTGCGGGGCGGCCGAGCTGTCCGGCCAGAGGATCGCGGCGCAGCCCTCCGGGCTGATCACCGAGTAGACGGCGTGTTCCAGCATGAGCACCCGGTCGGCGACCGCGAGCGCGAGCGCGCCGCCGCTGCCGCCCTCCCCGGTGACCACCGCCACCACCGGCGTGGGCAGCACGGTGAGCGCGAGGATGTTCTCCGCGATCGCCGCCGCCTGGCCCTGCTGCTCGGCGCTCACCCCCGGGTCCGCGCCGGGCGTGTCCACGAGCGTCACCACCGGCAGCCGCAGCCGCGCCGCGAGACGCATCAGCCGCAGCGCCTTGCGGTGACCGGCGGGGCTGGCCATGCCGAAGTTGCGGGTCACCAGCTCGGCTGTGGTGTGCCCCTTCTGGTGGCCGATCACCATCACCGGCCGTCCGTCCAGGCGGGCGATGCCGCCGACGACAGCCGGGCAGTCCGCGCCGAGCCGGTCGCCGTGCAGCTCCACGAAACCGTCGAACGCGGTCTCCAGGTAGTCCAGTGTGGTCGGCCGGCCCGGGTGCCGCGCCGTGCGTACCGTCTCCCAGGGGTCGCGGTCCGGCCGCGTGGTCGCTGTGGGCGCGGTGGCCGGCGGGCGCGGGGCGGGCGCGGTCTCCGGGGCGC
>NZ_JBXUOV010000387.1:0-1113 GCF_057196585.1 Micromonospora sp. ATLC20 | reverse complement strand
CGGCCAGCCCGTGCAGGTACGCCGCCGCGGCCGCCGCCCGCTCCGGCGCGAGCCCGGCGGCGAGCAGCGAGCCCAGCAGCCCGGCCAGCACGTCGCCGGTGCCACCGGTGGCGAGTACCGGGGTGCCGGTCGGGTTCACGTACGCGCGGCCGTCGGGCGTACCGATGATCGTGTGGTCGCCCTTGAGCAGCACCACCGCGTTCATCCAGGCGGCCAGCCGCAGCGCTGCGGCGACCCGGTCCTCCCCCGGCATCTCGCCACAGAGCCGGGCGTACTCCCGGTCGTGCGGCGTCACCACGATCGGCGCGTCCCGGCCGCGCAGCCGATCGGCCAGCTTGCCGTCGACGAGCAGCGTCAGCGCGTCCGCGTCGAGCACCACCGGCACCGGCGCGGCCAGCACCGCGCGCAGCTCGGCGGCGGAGTCCTCGCCGGTGCCGAGCCCGGAGCCGCAGACCCACGCCTGCACCCGGCCCGCGTCGGCGACCCGGCCGGTGGCGATCACCGACGGGTGCTGGTGCAGCACCTCGCCCTTGGCGCTCCCGGCGTAGCGGACGAGGCCGGTGGGGCCGGCGAGCGCCCCGGCGACAGAGAGCACCGCGGCGCCGGGGTAGGTGGCCGATCCGGTGGCCACGCCGACCACACCCCTGGTGTACTTCTCCGACGACGCGCCCAGCGCCGGCCACCACTCGACGACGTCCGCCTGCTCGATCACCTGGAGCGACGGGGTGCCGCGCAGCCACGGCGTCAGCCCGATGTCGACCAGCTCGACCTCGCCGGCCAGCTCGGCGGCCGGGCCGACGACCAGTGCGGGCTTGAGCGCGCCGAAGGCCACGGTCACGTCGGCGCGGACCGCCCGGGGCCGCCCTGCGTCGGTGAGCGGGACGTGGCCGGTGTCGACAGCGACGCCGCTCGGCACGTCGACCGCGACCACAGTGGCGGGCGTGCCGTCGCGCCCGCGTTGCCCGGTCAGGCTCGCGGCCAGTTGCTCGGCCGTCTCGCGGAGCCCTCCGGTGCCGCCGATGCCCACGATGCCGTCGAGCACCAGGTCGACCACTGCGGGCGGCCGGTCGGCCACGCGCCCGCCGGCGGCGCGCAGCGCGGCCAGGCCCTCGG
>NZ_JBXUOV010000386.1:0-1126 GCF_057196585.1 Micromonospora sp. ATLC20 | reverse complement strand
GCCACGGCCAGCGCGAGGATCGCGGCGGCGGCCGGCAGGACCGGCGTCACCGGGCACCGGCCGGCGTGCCGCCCGCCGGGGGTTCGGCCGTCCCCCCGGCGGTGGCCCCGGACGCATCCGCCGGCCCGGCGGGAGCGGCCGAGGGCTCGGACACCGCCGTGGGCCCGGCGGGTGCAGCCGTCGCCGCGCGCTCGGACACCGCCGCCGGCCCGGTCGTGGTGGGCGGCGCGGCCGGGGTGGGACGACGGCGGCGACGGCGCAGGTAGAGCCAGGCTCCGGCGGCCGCCAGTGCGGCGATCAGCAGCCAGGGCGGTGCCCACACGCTCGCGGTGCGCTGCACCGGGGGCAACGCGGTGTCGACGGTGGTGGGTGCGAGGTCGACAGTCGCGGTCAGCCGCAGCGCGGGTGGTACGCCGGTGACCCGCTCGGTGACGGTGAACTCGGCGCCGGGCAGCAACTCCGGCAGGTCGACCGGGCTGGTCCGGGACAGCGTCCAGCCACCGGGGCCGTCGACGACCACCGCGCCGGTGCCGCCGACGCGGACGTTGCCGCTGTTGCGGATCCGGTAGGTGACCGTGAGGTCGGCGCGGCCGACCGGGTTGAGCGGGGTGTCGTAGTCGACGCGTACCGATTCGACAGTCACGGCGGGGCGGACCTCGCCTGCGACGCGGAGGTAGACCCGGGCGGCGATCCGCTGGTCGAGCCGGACCCGCTGCCCGTCCGCGGTGACGCCGTCCTGGGCGACAGCGGCGACCACGCCGCCGGTGTGGTCGCCGGGCGTGGCGTTGCGCGGCACGGTGAGGCGGAACGGGATGTCCGCGCGCCGGCCGGGCTGGACGGTCCAGCTCCGCCGCTCGACGCCGATCCAGGCGCCGATGTCGGTGGCGGCCCGGTCGGAGGGCAGCAGCGCGAAGGCGCCGTCGGTGGTGGTGTACGCGTCGGTGCCGTACACCGCGAAGGTGAGCGGGCGGTCGCCGAGATTCGTGACGCCGACGTGGTCGGTGACGGTGTCACCGGGCGCCAGGTCGTACGTGAAGTAGTTGCGCCCGGTCGGCCCGCCGGGCCCGGACGGCTGGACCGCCCAGCGGACGGCGCCGGGGTCGGCGGACGGTGCGGGCCGGGGGGC
>NZ_JBXUOV010000385.1:0-1153 GCF_057196585.1 Micromonospora sp. ATLC20 | reverse complement strand
GCGCCGGACCGACGGGCACCGGCCCCGCCGTCACCGGGCCGTCCCGGCCGGCGCCGAGCACCCCGGCCGGTGACGCGTCCGGCGCGGTGTCCCCACCGGCTCCGGCCCCGTCCGGTACGCCGAGCGCCAAGGCCCTGCCGTCCGCGCCCCCGGCCGGCGGGTCGAGCCTGGCCGGCCACTGCCGCGCCTACCTGGCCAAGCCGGAACGACAGCGGGAGAAGGCGCTCACCAAGCCGGGCTTCGCCGACCTGGTGGCCGCCGCCGGCGGCCCCGAGCAGGTGGAGAGCTACTGCCGCAACCTCGTGGGCGCGTCGCCGGAGGACCCGGACGACGCGCCGGAGCCCGAGCCCTCGGGCCGGGAAGCGGACGACTGAGCGCCGCGGCGCAATCAGATTCCGGACAAAAATTCATCTCTCCGGGCAAGCGGATCTCGTCTGCTAGACAGAGGATGGTGGGGCGGCGTCCCGTGCCGTCCCGGCCGGGCGCGTCGCGACGACGTCGTCGCCCATCGCCGAGGAGGAGCCGTTCCATGGTGATGTCGCCGGACCTGGACCGCGCAGTCGTCCTGGGGGACGAGGAGGCGGCCCGCGGCCACCTCGCCCGGATCTGCTTCAAGACCGGGCCACCCGCACTGGTCGGCGTCGAACTGGAATGGACCGTGCACGACGCCGCGGACCCGGCCCGGCCGGTCGACCGCGAGCGACTACGCGAGGCGCTGGGACCGCACAGCCCGGTGACCCTCGACCCCACCAGCCCGGCCGACGAGCTCCGGCACGGCGGCGCCGTGACCGTGGAGCCCGGCGGGCAGGTGGAGATCTCCGCGACGCCGCGATCGTCGGTCGGCGCCCTCATCCTGGCCACCGAGGCCGACGTCGCCGAGCTGCGGGCGCGGCTGGACGGCGCCGGCCTGGTGCTCGGCCGCAGCGGCATCGACCCGTGGCGCCTTCCCCGACCCGTCGTGGAGACCCCGCGCTACCGGGCCATGCGCTGCGCCTTCGACCGGCGTGGCCCGGCGGGACGGGCGATGATGTACAGCACGGCCGGGCTCCAGGTCTGCCTGGACGCGGGCGAGCCGGAGCACCTGGCACAGCGCTGGGCCGCCGCGCACGCCGTCGGCCCGCCGCTGCTCGCCGCCTTCGCCACCGCCGACCGG
>NZ_JBXUOV010000384.1:0-1155 GCF_057196585.1 Micromonospora sp. ATLC20 | reverse complement strand
TTGTCTGCCGAGAAATTCCGTAAACGAAGGGGGGGGGGGACCCGGCAGCGGGGTACCGCCCCCACTGTCGTGTCCGCCGTGTTCCCGGCGTCAGGGCGCCCAGCGGCCCCCGCGCATCGTCGACCACGGGTCGACGTCGTCGGCCTTGGCCTGGGCCTCGGCCTGCGCCCAGGTGTAGATGCCCTGCGCCATCAACGCCGGGGTCCCGGCGGCGAGCCGCCCGAACACGTCGGCGCGTGCCCGCTGCACGTCACGGTCCTCGGGAGCGCTCAACGCCGCCCACTCGGCGAGGTGACCGGCGAGGTCGAGCCGGCCGCGGTCCGCCGCGTCGAGGGCGCGCTCGGCCAGGCGGGACGCCCCGCCCGCGAGCTGCGCCACCTCGGCGGCCAGGTCGGCGCGCGGCGCCGGTCGCACGGTGGCCGGGTCACCGTCGTACCAGCCGCCGTAGGTGCGCCAGACGGTGCGGACGATGAACTGCGGATCGTCGTAGGTGGGGCGCAGCCACGGCTGGGCCAGCAGGGCGGACACCTCCGGCGTGACCAGGGGGGCGTGCAGGATCTCGTCGAGCGTGCGGCCCTCGTTCATCATCGCCACCACACCGTCGTGCAGTGTCGACAGCAACGTCGCCGACCCGAGCAGCGTCTCCCGGACGCGATCGGCACCGACCACCGGCAGACCGTGGCCGGGCAGCAGGATCTCGGCGCCGAGGCCGGCCATCCAGCGCAGCGCCCGCACCCACTCGGCCACGTGGCGGCGGACCTTCTGCGGGTTGCCGGCGTTGGGTGCCACCCAGGCGTAGAAGTCGCCGCAGCACAGGATGCGCCGGTCGGGCAGCCAGGCCATCGTCGCGTCGTCCGTCTCGCCGCGGCCGTGCCGCAGCTCCATCGTCAGATCGCCGTGCCGCAGCGTGAGCGTGTCGAGGTAGGTGCGGTCGGGCTCGCGATAGTCGGTCGGCCACGTGATGCCCGGAGCGCGGAACTGCCGGCGGTTGACTGTCGCGTTGTACCCGGCGGTCAGCCGGTACCGGGCGAAGCGCTCCGGCACGGCGGCGTGCGCCCCGCCCCCGAATGCGGGGGGGGGGGGGGGGGGGGGCGCCCCCGCGGGGGGGGGGGCGGCCGCCGGCGGGGGGGGGGGGGGGGCGGCGTGCTCCGCCAG
>NZ_JBXUOV010000383.1:0-1156 GCF_057196585.1 Micromonospora sp. ATLC20 | reverse complement strand
GCACCGCGCCGCCCGCGCCGGAGACCCGACCCGCCCGGCCGACCGGCTCGCCGGGCCCCGGGACACCGCAGCCGTCCGCACCGCCGGGACTGTGCGTCGCGTACCGGGCGCTCGCCGAACCGGACCGGGGACGCGCCCTCGCCACACCCGCCTTCAGCGACCTCGTCACCGCCGCCGGGGGCCACGACCGGGTGCCCGACTACTGCGCCGGGCTGCTGGGCGACGACGATCCGCCGGGCCGGGCCGACGGCGGACCAGGCGGCGGCCGGACCGCGCACCCGGTCCACCCGTCCGGCGGACCGCCGGGCGTGGACGTCCCGGCGCCGGAGCACGCCGGGCCGCCGTCGGGCACCCCGCCCGGGCGGCGGGCCGGTTGACGACCGGCTGGTAACTTGCCCGCGTGACCCCCCGGCGTCGCCGATCGGCGATCCTCCTCCGTGTGGCGGTGGTGCTCGCCGTGCTGGCCGGCATCGTCCTCACCGCGCTCGGCCCGGCCACGGTGACCGGCCTGCTGCCGTACTTCACCATCCAGAGCAACGTGGCGGTCGGCGTCCTCGCCGGGTACGCCGCCTGGTGCGCGCTGCGCGACCGGCCCGAGCCGCCGAGTGCCCTCAAGGGAGCGGTGACCCTCTACATCACCATCACCGGCACCGTCTACCACCTGGTGCTGGCCAACCCGGCCAGCCCGTTCGCGATGGCCCAGCCGGACCGGCAACCGGGTGAGTGGTGGGGCAACCAGTTCCTGCACACCGTGGTGCCGCTGCTGGCGGTCGCCGACTGGGCGCTGTTCGACAGGCGCGGCCGGCTGCGCCCCCGGTACGCCGCCTGGTGGCTGGTGTTCCCGCTCGGATACCTCGGGTTCGCGCTGGTACGCGGCCTGATCGTGGACAGGTACCCGTACCCGTTCATCGACGCGGGCGAGCTCGGTTACGACGGGTTGGCGGTCAGCGCGGTCGGGTTCGCCACGGTGTTCTGGCTGCTGGGCCTGCTGTTCGTGGGCGTGGACCGGCTGCTCGCCCGGGCCGGGCGCGCCGAACCGGCGACCCCACCGGCCACGCCCGGCGCGGTGGGGCCGCCGGCCACGGCCGGGCCGGACGAGCCGCCGGTGGTCCAGCGGGAGACCACCAGCTCGGCCTGAGCGGCCCGGCGGATCAGG
>NZ_JBXUOV010000382.1:0-1161 GCF_057196585.1 Micromonospora sp. ATLC20 | reverse complement strand
CCGCGGCGGTGCTCGCGGCCACCGCCGGCGCGGAGCCGCCGACGGTGCTCGGCCGGGTGATCACCGAGCAGGGCGAGATCGACGACACCGCCTGGATGGTCCGCTGCGCGGCGGTGCGGGACGCGCTGCACCGCACCCGGCGCTCCGCCCGGGAGGCCAAGGACGTGCTGGCCGAGCTGGGCGGCGGCGACATCGCGCTGGCCACCGGCGTGCTGCTGGGCGCCACTGCCCGCAAGGTGCCGGTGCTGCTGGACGGGCCGGTCGGCACCGCCGCCGCCATGGTCAGCCGCGACCTGGCCGGGCAGGCGCGGCACTGGTGCCTGCTGCCCGACCACGGCGGCCGTCCGGGCGTGCGGCTCGCCGCCGACGTGCTCGGCCTGACGCCGCTGGTGGACCTGCGGCTCGACCTGGGCGAGGGGGCGACCGCGCTGGCCGCGCTGCCGCTGCTGCGCTCCGCGCTGACGCTCGCCGCTACGCTGCCGGTGCACCCGTCGCTGGGCGGCCCCGACGACAGCGACACCGACGACGCCGCCGGCGACCGCACCAGCCCCGGCATCGGCGAGCCCACCAGCGACGACGACTGGACCGGCGGCGGGGCCGAACCGGACTTCACCGAGCCGGAGCCGGCCGGGCCGGGACCGACCACGATCGGGTCCGGCGAGCCGGTCTCCCCCGGCCGACGTGCCGACTGAGGCGCGGCTCGCCGACGGCATCCGGCTGGCGCTCACCACGTTCACCACCCTCCCGGTACGCGCCGGCCGGGTCGACCGCGCCGCC
This sequence comes from Micromonospora sp. ATLC20, assembly GCF_057196585.1. Taxonomy (NCBI): domain Bacteria; kingdom Bacillati; phylum Actinomycetota; class Actinomycetes; order Micromonosporales; family Micromonosporaceae; genus Micromonospora; species Micromonospora sp. ATLC20. Next base: position 384 of record NZ_JBXUOV010000382.1, on the reverse strand, counting down.
GCCGGCACCGCGATGGCGCTCGCGCCGCTGGTCGGCGCGCTGCTCGGCGCCGTACTCGGCGGGGTGCTGCTGCTCACCGGCGCGCTCGCGCCACCACTCGTCGCCGCGGTGGTCACCGTGGGGCTGGGCGCGCTGCTCACCCGGGGCCTGCACCTGGACGGGCTGGCCGACACCGTCGACGCGCTCGGCTCGTACCGGCGTGGTCCAGCCGCGCTGCAGATCATGAAGCAGCCGGACGTCGGCCCGTTCGGGGTGGTCGCGCTGGTGGTCGTACTCCTGCTCCAGGCCGCGGTGCTCGCGGAGCTGGCCGGCCGGGACGCCCTCGCCGCGTTCGCCGCCGTGGTCGCGGCCACCGCGGCCGGGCGGCTCGCCGTCGGCCTGGCC
>NZ_JBXUOV010000381.1:0-1162 GCF_057196585.1 Micromonospora sp. ATLC20 | reverse complement strand
CCGCCCGGGCGTCCCCGGCAGCGCCGCGCGCCGCGACGGCCGACCGCAGCGTCCGCTCCGGCGCCCCGCCGGACAGCAGCAGATCGAGTGCGGCGACCGGGCCGAGCCGCTCGACCAGGGCGTACACCGACCGGGTGCCGGGTTCGGCGAGCCAGGTGAGCGCGACCCGCGCCAGCCGGCGATCGTCGGCGCTCACGCGCCCTGCCCGGTCCGGAGCTGGATGGCCTCCGCCACGTCGTCGTGGCCGGGCCGGTCCCGCCCGTCCAGGTCCGCGATGGTCCAGGCGAGCCGGAGTACGCGGTCGTAGCCGCGCGCGGACAGCGAACCGGTGTCGAGCCGGCGGCGCAGATCCGTGGTGACCCGGGCCGGCAGGTGCCACGGCGGCCGGCGTAGGTACGGGCCGGGGACGTCGGCGTTCACCCGGTGCCCGGTGGCCGTCCAGCGCTCGGCGGCGGCGTGCCGCGCGGCGACCACCCGGGCGGCGACGGTGGCCGAGGACTCCTGCGCGGCGCCGGTGCTCAGCAGCTCCGCCGCGCGTACCGCCTTCAGCTGGACCTGCACGTCCACCCGGTCGAGCAGCGGACCCGACAACCGCCCCAGGTAGCGTCGCCGGGCCGGCGGCGGGCACTCGCAGTCGACGTCGCCGGACGGTTTCGCGCACGGGCAGGGATTGGCCGCCAGCACCAGTTGGGTGCGGGCCGGGTACTCGGTGGCGCCCCGGGTACGCGCCACCCGCACCCGGCCGCTCTCCAGCGGCTGCCGCAACGCCTCCAGCGCGCCCTTGCTGAACTCGGGCGCCTCGTCCAGGAACAGGACCCCGCGGTGGGCGAGCGACACCGCGCCGGGCCGGGCCAGCCCGGAACCGCCTCCGACGAGCGCTGGCACCGTGGCGGTGTGGTGCGGCGCCTGGAACGGGGGACGGCGCAACAGCCCGCCGCCGGGTGGCAGCAGACCGGCGATCGAGTGCAGCGCGGTCACCTCCAGGGCTGCCTCGTCGTCCAGCTCGGGCAGGATCGACGGCAGCCGTTCGGCGAGCATGGTCTTGCCGGCGCCGGGCGGACCGAGCAGTGCGAGGTGGTGGCCACCGGCGGCGGCGATCTCCAGCGCGCGCCGCCCGAGCGGCTGCCCGGCCACGTCGGCCAGGTCGGGCCCGGCCGTGCCG
>NZ_JBXUOV010000380.1:0-1228 GCF_057196585.1 Micromonospora sp. ATLC20 | reverse complement strand
GCCAGGCCCTCGGCGTGCGCCCGGCCCGGCGTGAGGAGCAGCGCGGTCACCGCCGCGCCCCGGCGGGCCAGGTGCGCGCCCGCGAAGAGGGCGTCGCCGCCGTTGTCGCCGGACCCGGCGAGCACGAGCACCCGGGCGCCGTAGACGCCGCCCCGGTCGGCGAGCAGCAACGCGCAGCGGCGGGCCAGCCCGGCCGCGGCCCGCTGCATGAGCGCACCGGGCGGGAGGGTGGCCATCAGGCCCGCCTCCGCCGCGCGAACGTCCGCGACCCGCCACACCTGTCTCATGCCACCCCGCCCCGCTCGTCGCGCCGGCTCAGCTTCCGCTCGCGGCTCCCCCGATCACGGCCTCACCCTACCGGCGGTACGCGCCTCCGACCGGCTGGCGGACAAGCCCTGTGGATAACCCCGACCCTTGTCCACAGGGGTCGGCGGCCACCGTCTGGTGCCGCCTAGCGTCCCGGTGTCCGGAGCCGGCCGGTGGCGCCGGGCGAGGGAGGGCACGTGGTGGAGAAACCGTTCGACGTCGATCCGGAGCTTCTGCGATCGGTGGCGCGCGAGCTGGCCGACGACGCGTACCGGCTGGCTCGCGGGCCGGGCGCGGCACCAGAGTCGTTGCTGGTGGCGGCGCCGGACGGCTGGCGATCCGCGATGGCGCTTACCGAATTGGAGTCCGCCGTACGGCGCTGGTCCGGCGCGCTCGGCGCCCGGGTGGCCGACACCGCTCAGGCGTTGCGCCGTGGCGCGGACGGCTACGAGGCGGTCGACGAACGCGCCGCCCGCCGCCTCACCGGGGTGCTCCGGTGAACGGCGGGAGTGCCGACGCCGCCGCGCCGGTCGGCTACGCGCAGCTCTGGCGCGCCGACCCGGGCGCCTGGTCCACCGCCGGGACGGCGTGGCGGGGCCTCACCACGCCGGTACGGCAGCGCGCCGACGCGTTTACCGCCCGGATCGGCACGCTTCGCCCCGGGTGGTCGGGTGCCGCCGCGACGGCGGCGCAACGGCGGATCGGGGACCTGCGCACCGACCTCACCGACGTGCTTCCCGCCCTGGTCGAGGTCGACCAGGTGCTCGCCGAGTTCGGCGCCCGGCTGGGCGCGGCGAAGGCCCGGCTCGGCGCCGAGGTGGCCCGCGCCGAGTCGGGTGGCCTGCTCGTCGACCGCACCGGAGCGGTCCGGCCCGACCCGGCACGGCCGGTGGCGCAGGCCGGACCGGCGGTGGTCCATGCG
>NZ_JBXUOV010000379.1:0-1229 GCF_057196585.1 Micromonospora sp. ATLC20 | reverse complement strand
CACGTGGGCCGGGCCCGGCGGCTGGCCCGCGACCCGGAGGCCCGGCAGCGGCGTGACGCGGTGCTCGCCGTACCGCGTCGGCTGACCGGCGTGGGCGCGGCGTTCGACGCGGCCTCGGCGCTCATCGAGGCCGCCGAGGCGGAGGCCGCCGCGTCCGTCGCGGAGATCGACGAGGCGGAGCGTACGGCGTTGCAGACCGCGCTCGGCGCGGGCGGCACCGGCCGGGGCGCGGCCGGCGCCATGCGCGGCGCGGCCGGTCAGCTCAAGGATCTGGAGAAGCGGCAGAAGTCGCGTGCCACCCGCGCCCAGCGGGACGCGCTCGACCGGGCCCTGGTCGACCTGGCCGGGTTCTACCGGGACGCGCTCATCATGGCGCTGCGGGCGCCGGTCGCCCCGGTGCACACCGACACCGCGTCGCTCGCCTCGGCGGGCGCGCAGAAGTGGGACGCCGAGGGCTCGCTGCGCCGCTTGGAGGCGGTGCTGGAGTGCCGCGCGGCGATCGAGGCCAACGTCAAGCCGCGGATCGCGGTGGAGGCGATGATGCTGGCCCTCTGGCGCGGCTGAGCCGGCCCCTTCCGCACTGTCCACAGGGCATCGACACGCGCGATTGGCGTGCGGTACGGTCCGGTGATGCCGCGGTGACCGAGGCGGCACGCTCAGTGAAGGCCGGACCGGCCGGGAGGAGTCCGCCGATGCCGCGGGGCGAGATCGACGAGGCCTGGATCGAGGAGGCGGTGCGGCGCTACCGCCGGATCGAGAACCTGCAGGCCGAGTTCGACCAGGCGGTCGCGACGGTCGAGGTCACCGTCCGCTCACCCGACGGGCTCGTCGAGGTGGTGGTGACCGCCGGCGGGCGCATCACCGACGTGCGTTTCCTCGGCCCGCTGCACCACCGCAGCCCGCGCGACGTCGCCGGTTCGGTGCAGGCCGCCGTCACCGCCGCCGCCGACGCGGCGCAGTGGGCGCGGGAGAAGCTGCACAACGAGACGTTCGCGGCCTACCGGCCGCTGGCGGGGGCCTGACATGGAGACGCTGCGTGCCCTGGCCGCCCGTCTCGACGAGGCGGGCGCGACCCTCGCCACCCTCTCCCGCACGGTGACCGCCACCGACCCGCCGCATCCCGCGTTCGGCGCGCACGCCACCGGCCGCCCCGGCGAGGTGGGCCGCGCACTGCACCGCCAGTGGACCCTTGCCACAGCCGACCGGGCGCGCGAGGCGCAGGCCGCCGC
>NZ_JBXUOV010000378.1:0-1312 GCF_057196585.1 Micromonospora sp. ATLC20 | reverse complement strand
TCTGACAGTGATGATGTGGGAGCGGGTCACCCGGCCGGTCTGACTCACCCTCTGACTGACCGTGGTGTCTTCTAGGGGATTCGTCGGCTTGTCCGGGTGACCCGTTCCTGCACTCACCTGCTGGGCGTTCGTGACCTGATAGGAGCCTGTGCAAGAGGTCCCGTCACTGTCCTGTCCGCCCGTCCCGGCGGTGCGTGCCGACCCTGTTCGGTGCAAGCGAGAGGGACGACGGTTCCAGCATGGCAGCCAAGAAGCGTCAGGTCACAGGTGGTGTCGACACCCACGGCAAGACTCATCACGCCGCCGTCATCGACGGTGCTGGCCGGGTACTGGGTGACCAGGAGTTTCCCGCGTCGGCGGCGGGCTACCGGCACCTACTGGCCTGGCTACGCCGATTCGGGCAGGTGATCAAGGTTGGGGTGGAGGGCACCGGCACCTACGGTGCGGGACTGGCCCGCCACCTCACCGCTCAGGGCGTCGCGGTGGTCGAGGTCGACCGTCCGGACCGGCGAGCCCGCCGGGCCAAGGGCAAGTCCGACCCTCTCGACGCGCTTGCCGCAGCCCGGGCGGCCCTGTCCGGACAGGCCAGCGGCACGCCGAAGACCCGCACCGGCCCGGTCGAGGCCATCCGCGCCCTGCGGGTGGCCCGCCGCGGCGCGATGAAAGCCCGCACCGCCGCGCTCAACCAGCTCCACGGCCTGGTCGCCTCTGCTCCGGAGTCCCTGCGCCACGACCTCAGCCAGCCGGGACCGCCGCTGGTCGACCGGTGCGCCGCGCTCCCCGTCGACCAGACCCGACTCACTGATCCCGTCGAGGCCACCAAAGCCGCCCTGGCGGCCATCGCCGCCCGGATCCAGGCCCTGACCGCCGAGATCACCCAAGCCGACCAGCGGCTACGACCCGCCGTCGCCCGCACCGCCCCACACCTGCACGCCGTCTACGGCATCGGCACCGACGTCGCCGGACAACTACTCACCACCGCCGGCGACAACCCCGACCGACTCCGCTCCGAAGCCGCTCTGGCCCACCTCTGCGGCGCCGCGCCCATCCCCGCCAGCTCAGGACGCACCGATCGCCACCGCCTCAACCGAGGCGGCGACAGAGCCGCCAACTCAGCCCTGCACACCATCGCCCTGGTCCGCATGCGCCACGACCCCCGCACCCGCGCCTACGTCGACAAACGCACCAAACAAGGCCTCAACAAGAAAGAAATCATGCGCTGCCTCAAGCGCTACATCGTCCGCGAGGTCCACACCGCCCTCCTCGCTGACTTCACCACCCTCAACACCCCTTGACTTCTATAGGAGCATCC
>NZ_JBXUOV010000377.1:0-1327 GCF_057196585.1 Micromonospora sp. ATLC20 | reverse complement strand
GGGCTGTTCAGTCCCATGACATCTGTCAGCGTTGAAGTCCCGATACATGTGTCACGTGGTAGGGATCTTGGGTCGGGTGGTATGTGCTGCCGGGCATGGCTTCTCGGCGGCATGTGATGAACCTGCTGGACGCGCTGCTGGCGGCGGGGGTTCGGGTGAACGCGGCCGAGTTCGCGCGTGAGCACGGGGTGTCGGTGCGCACGGTGTACCGGCACCGCGCACGTATCCGGGCCGAGGGCCAGTGGCAGGAACGATCCCGGCGGCCGCGTAGCAGTCCGCGGGTCACGCCGCCGGAGGTGGACGCGTGGATCTGCAAACTGCGCGCTGAACTGGGCCCGGACAACGGGGCTGACTTCATCCGAGACGCGTTGGACGATGCGCGCCGGCGCACCGACGCGTCCTGGTCGGTGCCGTCACGCTCGACGGTCAACCGGGTGCTGGCCCGACATGACCTGCTCGTGGCTACTCCGGCTAAACGACCACGTAGTTCGTGGCGGCGTTTCAGCTATGCCCGGCCCCGCGACTGCTATCAGATCGACGCCACCGAAGTGAAACTCGCCGACGGCCGCACTGTCGTCGTCTTCGACGTCCTGGACGACTGCACCCGCACCCTGGTCGCCTGCCACGCCGCCGCCGCGGAGACCGCCCGAGCCGCGATCACCGCGATCAGACAGGCGTTCACCGCCTACGGCGTGCCGGCCATCGTGCTCAGCGACAACGGCATCGCGTTCACCAGCCGCCGGACCCGACCCGGATCAATCTCCACCTTCGTGCAGACCCTGATCGACCACGGCGCCCGCCCGATCAACTCCAGCCCCTACCACCCACAAACCTGCGGCAAGGTCGAACGCCACCACCAAACCCTCAAAAAATGGCTGAGCACCCAACCCCCACCACAGACCCTCACCGCCCTGCAAGCACTCCTGGACACCTACCGCCGCTACTACAACACCCAACGCCGCCACAGCGCCCTACCCCACCACACCACACCCGCCCACGCCTGGACCCACGCACCCACCCTCGGCGGACCCGCCAGCCCACCCCTGCAAACCGACGCCACCCTGCACCACTGCCCCGTGGCCAGCAACGGCGCCATCGCCGTCGCCGGACACCGCACCAGCGTCGGCACCACCCACGCCGGCACCACCGTCACCGCCATCCGCGACAACAACCACGTCACCATCTACCACCCCGACGGCCAACCCATCGGCTACCTCCACCTCAACCCCGACAAGAACTACATCCCCCTCACCCCCACCCCCACGATCCACAACCCCTGACACATCTATCGGGACTTCCCGTTGACACATGTCCCGGGACATGACAG
>NZ_JBXUOV010000376.1:0-1347 GCF_057196585.1 Micromonospora sp. ATLC20 | reverse complement strand
GCCGACGAACGCGGCCGGGCTCGGCCCGGGAGCCGGTCGCCGCCGCGCCGGCTTCCGCGCCGCCGCCTTCTTCGCCGGTTGCCGGGCGCGGTTGTTCGTGGTGCCACGCGGCGACGCGCCGCGCCGCCGGCTCGCCTGAGAGGTACGGCCCGCCATAGAGTCACGGTAACGGCGGCACCCGGTGGATCGCCGCTTTTCCGGGTCGTGTCCGCGCGTCGCAGCACGGGTCGGACCGTCGTTTGTGTTATTCGCCTCAGAAGGGATGCCCGATGGCGTCGCCGGAGATCGAGGACGGTCCGGACGGTCCGCTGGCCGGACACCCGCAGGAACTGCGCCCGCTGACCGGCGAGCTGATCGCCGCCGTGCTCGCCCACCGGGGGTACGCGGTGGCCGAGGAACCCGACGGCGCGCTGGTGGGCCGCTGGGAGCGGAACCTGATCTGGTTCCACCGCCGGGGCGCGGCCGGTGAGCTGCTCCAGGTCCGCACCGTCGTCGCGGACCACTTCGGCATCGAGCGCGTGCCCGAGCTGCACGCGTTCTGCAACACGTGGAACCACGACCGGCTCTGGCCGAAGGCGTATGTGCACGTCGCCGACGACGGGTCGGCCCAGGTGTGCGGCGAGGTCACCACCGACCTGGAACGCGGGGTGACGCCGCACCAGCTCGACCGGCTCGTCGACTGTGGCGTGACCACCGGGTGCCAGCTCGCCGCCGCCGTCGACGAGCTGGCCGGCGGGACGCTCCGGTGACCACGGCACGCGACAGGGGGCTGGCCGCCGCTCTCGCCGACGCCCGGGACCGGCCCGACGGCGCGGAGCGCTGCGCCGAGCTGGAGCGGATCGCGTCCCGGGCGGACGCCACCGGCGATCCGCGTACCGCGGTGTCGGCGCGGTTCGCGCTGGTCGACGCGTACCTGCACCGGGGCGAGCGGTGGCGGGCGGTGGAGCCGGTCCGGCGGATGCGGGCCACGCTGGACGGGCACCCCGGGCTGCTGGACGCCCGCCCGGACGAGCTGACCCGGTTGCGCCGGCACCAGCGGCAGGCGGTGGAGGCGTCGTTCGGCACGCCCCGGGTGGGCCTGGACCAGGCCCGGTCCCTGTTGGACGCGCTCGCCGGGGAGCTGGGCGAGGACGCGGCACCGGTGGCGGAGCTGCGCTGCCGGCTCGCCGACCACCTCGGTGACGAGCCGGCCGCCCGGCGGGCGTACGAGCGCTGGTCGGCGGCGGACGAGACCGACCCGGTGGCCGGCTGTGCGGGCTGCGCCCCGGCGCGGCGGGCCGACCTGCTGGCCGGCTGGGGCGAGCCGGACGCGGCACTGGCGGCGCTGGCACCGGCGCTGACCGGCTG
>NZ_JBXUOV010000375.1:0-1406 GCF_057196585.1 Micromonospora sp. ATLC20 | reverse complement strand
GGCGGGACAGTGCGCCCGGGTGGCCGAGGTCGCCGCAGTCGTCGCCGCGCAGCGCCCGGGCGGTCGCGGCGACCAGGATCCGGGCGGCGCTGCCGGCCGCCACCACCCGCTCCACGGGCAGGCCCGCGCCGCCGGCCCGTTCGACTCGTTCGCTCACCACGCGGCCCGGCTTCCCGTCCCTCTGGGGTCTAAACGGGGCATCTCCCCACGGGTCAGGACCAAGGCCCGCCCGGTACCGGCACCGCCCGCGACACTCAGGTGCGCCGTCGCGCCGCGTGCCCGCCGTCGCGGGCGGGTTTGGGCCGGACCGGGACGGGCACTGCACGGCGCATGCCCGACGACGAGAGCACCCCGGCGGCGACCATCACCCCGTACCGGGACGGACCACTGCTGGTACGCGGCGACTTCGCGCTCGTCACGCCCGAGGGCACGCCGATCGAGACGCGCCGGGGCACGGTGGCGCTGTGCCGGTGCGGCAAGAGCGCGATCAAGCCGTTCTGCGACGGCACGCACAAGGTGGCCGGTTTCCGGGCCGGCAGCGACCGCGCACCCTGACCCCGAACCCCCGCGCCCCTCCCCGCGATCTTGCACTTTGGTACCCGGCAAAGGGAGCGAACCCGGCATCCCGAGGGCCCGAACTGCAAGATCGCGGGGGCGGGGGCGGGGGCGGCGAGGGCGGGGCGGGTCAGGCTGCGGCCAGGGTCTCGGCTCGCGGGCGCAGTGAGGAGTGGCCGGCGGACCAGGCTTCGACCAGGTGCGCGGCGAACAGGGCGTCCAGCGCCAGCGCGGCGGCGGCGCCGAACAGCACGTCGGACGCGAGCGCCGGCTCGGCCCGGACCAGCCCGCCGCACATGTCGTACGCGGCGATCTGCTCGTGCACGGCGTCGGCCTCGACGTGCTCGTCGTAGAAACGCGTGGCGACCGCGTCGAAGCCGAGCCGGCGCAGTCCGTTGCCGTAACGGCGGTTCGGCAGCGACGAGGTCATCTCGTACGCGGCCAGGTGCCCGAGCAGCGCCCCGCGCAGCCGCCGGTGCAGGCCGAACAGCGACATCAGGTTGTTGGTCGCCAGTGTCACCGCGGGCACCCGGTCCAGGTGGGCGGCGTAACCGGTGTCCAGGCCGAGCCGGTCCATCGTGGTGCGGAACAACTCGGCGTGCATCAGGTCCAGCCGGCCGTTGCCGTACTCGTCGGTCTGGATCTCCACCAGCGCCGCCTTCGCCGGGCCGCCGAGCCGGGGCAGCGCCCAGCTGTGCGGGTCGGCCTCGCGCAGGTGATAGATCGAGCGGTGGACGACGAACTCGCGGAACCGGTCGAGATCGGCGCGGCGCTGCAGCGTGGCGGCCAGTGGCGGGCCGTCGTCGGCGGCCACCAGGTCGGCCAGCGCACCCGGCACGCCGGCCGGCAGC
>NZ_JBXUOV010000374.1:0-1442 GCF_057196585.1 Micromonospora sp. ATLC20 | reverse complement strand
GGGCGGGGGCGGCGGGGGTGGCGGGTAGCCGGCACCGGCCGGCGCGGCCTGCTGCGGGGCGCCGCCGTGCTGCCGGTTCCAGCTGGCCTCTGCCTCGAACAGCTTCTCGAGCTCACCGCGGTCGAGGAAGATGCCCCGGCATTCGCCGCACTGGTCGATGACTACTCCGCTGCGCTCGTACTGGCGCATTTCTCCGCGGCACTTGGGACAGGTCATCTGCATGACAACGACGGTACCGGGTGTTTTCACGCAGTGGCGGTCAGCGCCTGCGTGACCTCGTCGTCGGAGACCTCGTGGAAGTCCTCGTAGTACGCGCCGACGGCGGCGAAGTCGTGCGGGAGTTGGCAGGTCACGACCGTGTCGGCGTCGGCGGCGAGCATGTCGTACGCCTGCTCGGAGCCGACCGGGACGGCGACGAGGACGCGGGCGGCGCCGAGGTGGCGGGCGACCTGGGCGGCGGCGCGGGCGGTGGCGCCGGTGGCGAGTCCGTCGTCCACGATGACGGCGGTGCGGCCGGTGAGGTCGAGCGGTGGGCGGCCGCCCCGGTAGCGCTGTTCGCGGCGTTCCAGTTCGGCCTGTTCGCGGCGGCGGACCTGGACCCTGTCGTTCTCGCTGATCCGGCCGGCGACCATCTCGTTGAGGACCTCGACGCCGCCGGGGCCGAGTGCGCCGTACGCGACCTCGGGTGCCCAGGGCACGCCGAGCTTGCGGACGACGAGGACGTCCAGTGGCGCGCCGAGCCGGTCGGCGACCACCCGGGCGACGGGTACGCCGCCGCGTACCAGGCCGAGGACGATGACGTCGGGGCGGCCGGCGAGGTCGGTGAGGCGTTCGGAGAGTTCACGTCCCGCTTCGGCCCGGTCGCGGTAGGTGGTCATTCCTCAGGTGTACGCCTTCCGGCCGGGTCGCGCGGGGCGGTTGCCGGGAATGTCGCCCTGTCGTCCGGTCGGGTGAGTGCCAGTGCGGGGGCGAGGACGAGCAGGGCGGCCGGGTAGAGCAGGTACCCGAAGCGGGTGGAGGGCATCAGCAGGATCGCGGCGAGCAGCCCGTACCCGCAGATGAGGGCCGTGGCGGCGGCGGTGCGGGGCGGGCGGCGCAGCAGCCGGACGGCGATGGCCAGGCCGGCGGCGACGAGCAGCGCGGCGGCGACGGCGCGGCCGGCCGGGAGTGTCTCGGCGATGAGGTGCCCGGGGAACGGTGACTGGGCGGGGCTGGTGACGAGGCCGTGGCCGAGCGGGAACCGCAGCACGTTCTCGACGAGGGCGTCGCGGTCGACGAGCAGCACCGGGATCAGGGCGAGTACGGGGAGGCCGATGGCGCCGAGGGCGGTGCGGAGCGCGGCCCGGCGGGTGGCGGCCCAGACGATCAGCACGACGGCGACCGGCCAGGCGAAGAGCTTCAGGGCGCCGGCGGCGCCGACCGCGAGGCCGGCCCGGCCCGCA
>NZ_JBXUOV010000373.1:0-1456 GCF_057196585.1 Micromonospora sp. ATLC20 | reverse complement strand
CGGGCTGCGGGTTTGTGGTTGTCGTCGCGGGATTTGTTCGTGCGGCAGAGTGTGGCGGCGTTGGCGGCGGGTCTGGAATCGGGGGAGATCGGCCGGCCGGGCCCGGTGCAGCAACGGCCGGTGGTGGACGGGGTGTGGGAGCTGACCCCGATTCAGCGGTGGTTCTTCGATGTTTTCACCGCTGATCCGTCGCATTACAACATGTCGGTGCTGCTGGAATTGGATCCGCAGGTCGAGGTGCGGCTGCTGCGTGACGTGGTCGACGCGTTGGTGGCGGAGCACGACGCGTTGCGGTGCCGGTTCGTGCGTGGTGAGGACGGCGGCTGGCGGGCTTCCTGCGCGCCGGTGCAGGACATGTCGGCGGTGTTCGACGTGGTCGAGATCCCGGCGGACGAACAGCAGGCCGAGCGGGTCATGCAGGAACAGGCGCGGCGGGTGCAGGCGTCGTTGCGGTTGGACACCGGTCCGCTGCTGCGGGCGGTGGTGTTCCGGGGTGGTTCACAGCCGCCGCGGTTGCTGCTGACGGTGCATCACCTAGTGGTCGACGGCGTGTCCTGGCGGATCCTGTTGTCGGATCTGCAGACCGGCTATCGCCAGGCGGCGGCGGGTGAGCCGGTGCGGCTGGAAGCGGCGACGTCGTCGTTCCAGTACTGGGCGCAGCGTCTGGCCGGGCATGTGGCCGCAGGCGCGCTGGACGCGGAACTGGAGTACTGGTCGCAGGTATCGGCGGCGGACCCGCGGTTGCCGGTGGACACGCAGGCGCCGAACACTGCCGGCGCGGTGCGTGAGGTGTCGGTGCGGCTGGACGCACGACGGACCGACCTGCTGCTGCGCCGGGTGCCGGCGGTGTATCGGACGCAGATCAACGACGTGCTCGTAGCCGCGCTGGGCCGGGTGCTCGCCCGATGGACCGGCCGGAACCGGCTGCTGATCGGAATGGAGGGCCACGGCCGGGAGGAACTGTTCGACGACGTCGACGTGACCCGCACGGTCGGCTGGTTCACCACCCACTTCCCGGTCCCGCTGCACGTACCGGAACAAGGCTCGGCGGCCGAGCCGGACTGGCGGATCCTGATCCGCGCGGTGAAGAGTCAGTTGCGTCAGGTACCCGGCCACGGCCTGGGATACGACGCGTTGCGGTGGCTGTCAGGACCGGACCAACCAGGCACGGTCCTACGCGCCGACGCCCAACCACAGATCAGCTTCAACTACCTGGGCCAGTTCGACACCGCCGGTTCCGGCACCGGCGGACTGATCATCGGACAACAGGCCGGCATCGGCCAGGACCACAGCGAAGCCGGCGAACGACCGTACCTGCTCGACGTCGCCGGCAGCGTCCTCAACGGCCACCTCGACATCGTGTTCGCCTACAACCACCACATCCACCACCCCACCACCATCACCACCCTCGCCCAGACCTACCTGAACACCCTCGAAAACCTCATCGACCACTGCG
>NZ_JBXUOV010000372.1:0-1484 GCF_057196585.1 Micromonospora sp. ATLC20 | reverse complement strand
CGGCGGCGGCGACCGGCAGGCCGGCTGCCGCGCCGGCGGCGCCGAGCGCCGCGCCGCTGAGCAGGATGGTACGTCGGGACAGAGCCACGGTTTTCCTCCCCGGAGTCCGGTTCGTCGACTCCGGGAAGCCTCACGGACGTCGATGGACAGGAGGTGACGCGCGGACGACCGGGCGGGAATTTTCGCCGAACAGCGCTTCATGATCGGCAATCGGTTGCACGAGGTGCCTGACCGTTCGGATGATCGAAGATCGACTTCGCCATAACATGAACGGATGGCGCATTCCACCGTTCCCACCGCCCGTGACCGGGCCGGCCTGGCCGGGGAGACCATGCGCCGGATCCTGCACGTCGCCGCCGCGATGCGGCACCACCAGGACGAGGGGGTCGCGGCACTGGGCCTCACCCCGGCGGTCGCCCGGGCGCTGCACGAGCTGGACCCGGACCGCCCGCTCCCGGCCCGCGACCTCGCCGCGCAGCTCGGCTGCGACAGGTCGAACGTCACCGGTCTGGCCGACAAGCTGGAGCAGGCCGGGCTGGTGGAACGGCGTACCGACCCGGCCGACCGGCGGCAGAAGGCGCTCGTCGTCACCGGGCGGGGGCGGCAGGTACGCGAGCGGGTCCGCCAGGTGATGTCGGACTCCCGACTCCTCGACGCCCTGAGCACCGAAGAACTGGCCACACTGCGGGACCTGGTGCTCAAGGTCTCCGACGGAGGCTGCCCGCAGGAGTGTGGGCAGGTCTGAGCCACGCCGGGCGGAACGTGTCCGAGTGGGCGAGGCGGGCCCGAGTCGGTAATGCTGTCCGCGTGACCACCCCGCACGATCTCGACGACCGGCTCCGAGCCGAACTGGCCGCGCTCGGGGCGCCCGACCAGCGGCGCGACCTGGGCGAACCGCTGCCCGACGGCGGTGCGTTGACCGGGGCGCAGGCGCTGGCCCTGTTCGACGCGCAGCTGACCAGCCGGCTGCTCGACCTGGCCGGCCGGTGGCTGTCCGGTTTCGGTGAGGGGTACTACACGATCGAGTCGGCCGGTCACGAGGGCGACGCCGCGGTAGCAGCCGCGCTGCGGCCGACCGACCCCGCGCTGCTGCACGCCCGCTCCGGCGCGTTCTACTGCCTGCGCGCCGCCCAGGCCGCCGGCGCCTTCCCCGTCACCTCCCCGGAACCGGAGCCGGAACCGGAACCGGAGGAGACGGAGGCGGGGAGCCTTCCCGTGGGCGCCGGGATCGTCGTGGACGCGGACGGGGACGCGACTGTCGTCGTACCCGATCTGCCGCAGCCCTCGCCCGACGACGCCTTCGCGGCGGCGGCGCGCGACGTGCTGCGCGGCATCGTCGCCTCCGCCGAGGAACCCGCGGCCGGCGGGCGGGCGAAGGTCTTCGGGCGCGCCGACCTGGCGGTCGTGCCGACCACCTCGACCGCCGGCTCGCACCTGCCGCGCGCCGTCGGCCTGGGGCTGGCGCTGGAGCGGCTGCGCCGCGG
>NZ_JBXUOV010000371.1:0-1503 GCF_057196585.1 Micromonospora sp. ATLC20 | reverse complement strand
CCACAGCGCCGGGTCGCCGGCGTCCAGGACCAGCTCCGGCCGGCCCGCCGTGGTGGCGGCGGCGAGCACCCGGTCCAGCGCGGGCAGCGCCGCCGGCCCGCCGCCGGAGACCAGCAGGCGGACCACGAACCGGTACGGCTCGCGCGTGGCGCCGCCGGTAGCGGTCTGCCGGGCCGGTCGCAGCTCCAGCGGCCAGACCGTGAGGCCGCCGCCGGGGTCGTCGCGCGGCGGACCGACCGGTACGGGTTCACCCGCGGCCCCGGCCAGCCAGCTCGCGACGTCCGCGACGGCCGCCTCGATCGCGCCGGTCATCGCGGTGGTGTCCCCTGGATGCGGTACGCGATGGCCTCGTTCCACACGTGCGGGTAGACGCCGATCTCGAAGTAGCGGGTGAACCGGTTGATCGGCGCGTTGGTGTGGTCGTGCCAGAGCAGCCACACCGGGGCGATGGTGAACAGCACGTAGTTGAGCGCCACCAGCGGCAGGTAGAACGGGCCGAGCAGCCGGGCCTGGAACACGTGCACGTCCTCGTGCCGCTGGATGCCCGGGCTGGACCCGGCGCAGACGGTGCCGATCGTGGTGGCGTACCGGGGGGAGACGCCCTCGACGACGTTGACCCGGCCGCTGCCGGCCGAGACGACCCGGTCGAGCTGGTGGCCGAAGACCAGGTGCAGCGCCAGGTAGAGCGCCCCGGCGAACGTGTTGAGCAGGCTCCAGGTGTGGTCGATCACGAAGAGGAAGATCCCCTTCGGGTCGGCGCCGTACGTGCCGGCGGAGGCGGACGCCCAGCCGAACGGCGCGCCGACGAGCAGGCCGACGACCGCGCCGACGAGCAGGCCGACGGTGCCGGCGGCGAGCTGCCCGAGCAGGGCGCCGAAGACGACCTGGACGGCCGCGCTGAGGATGCCGAAGATCATGGGGTCACCTCTCTCAGACCCAGGAGCGGACGAAGCGGGGCTCGCGGCCCTGGGCGAGCTGCGTCGGCGACGCCTGCGTCGCCTGCCGGTTCCCAGGGGGGAGCTGGTTGACGCCGAGCGCGGCCGAGAAGATCACCAGACCGTTGAAGAACGCGATGATCCACTTCTCCGGGCCGGCGTCGTCGGCGAAGGCGGCGGTCAGGTAGGACAGCAGGAGCGCGACGCCCAGCGCGATCCACTTGCGCGCCTTGTCGCCGCTCGGTCCGATCAGCCCGCCGATGACGTTCGTGGCGAGCAGGGTGGCGGCGCTGGCGCCGGTGAGGCTCCCCAGGGCGGCCCAGGTGAAGAGATCGTTCACGGCGATCCCCCTCTTTTCGATGGTGCGGTGGTGCGGTCGGGGTGGAGTGGTGCGGCGGCGTCCGGGTTCGCTGAACCCCGGGTTCCGCCCGGTGTGCTGGTGGGCCGCCGGCGCGGACGCCGTCGGTGGTCGGTGGGTCTCAGACCGGCGGACCGGCGGGTGGTGCCGGTGCGGCCGAGCCCGTGGTGGCGGCAGGCGCGGGGCCGGCGGGCGCACCCGGGCCGGCGG
>NZ_JBXUOV010000370.1:0-1521 GCF_057196585.1 Micromonospora sp. ATLC20 | reverse complement strand
TCTTCAACGAGGGCATCCTCAAGGTCGAGGAGACCCACGTCGACGACAACACCGCAGGCGGCAACGGCGGCGGCATCGCCAACGGCAGCGGTGAGCACCACGGCGGGCCGGTCGACCTGGCCTCGGCCGCGAAGCCCGGCAAGGGCGACAAGGGCGAGCACGGCAAGCACCGCGCGGGCACCGTCGAGATCATCGGGGCGCACGAGGGCAAGGACGCCTCGCTGAGCACGCTGAGCCACAACCGGGCCGGTCACAACGGTGGCGGTCTGTTCAGCAGCGGCGGCTGGGTCACCGTCTCGTTCACCGCGATCGGCGGCAACGTCGCCTGCGAGAACGGCGGTGGCGTCTACGCCGAGAACACCGACCTGCTCCTGGAGAAGGTCCACGTGGCGGGCAACCACGCCGACGGCGACGGCGGCGGCGTGGTGACGACCGGTGGTCGGGACTGGGCCGGTAACGGCGCCGAGAAGGACGGCCTCGCGGGGAGCGCCACGATCGCCGACAGCGCCGTCGTGGACAACACGGCCGGCCGGTTCGGCGGCGGCATCTTCAACGGTGAGTGGCTCATCAAGATCGAGGACGGCTTCCTCGCCCGCGACCACGACAAGGACGACAACGCCACCCTCACCATCCGCGACACCGACATCAAGGGCAACACCGCCCTCAACGGCGGCGGCATCTTCAACAACAAGGCGAAGATCACCCTGACCAAGACCCACGTCACCAAGAACACCGCCACCGACTCCAGCAAGCTCCACCGGGTCGCCGGCGGCGTCCTCAACAACGAAGGACGCGTCAAGCTCGACGACAAGTCCCTCATCAGCAACAACGACCCCACCAACTGCGCCAACACCGTCGAGGACTGCTTCAACTGATCGAACCACCACATAACCGGGGAGCCCTCCTCGCGCCGTCAGCGGCGCGAGGAGGGCTCCCACCCCGCCAGCGGCCCGGCTGGCCGCGGTGTCCCCCGCCGGGGCGTCCGGGCCGCACTGCGCCCGCCCATCCCACCCGCACCCTTATGCGGGTTTTTTTCGTATATGACCACGAGGCGAAGAAGGCTCTCATACGGTCATCTTCAGCAGCTACAACCGATTTGTAGCGAAGGCCGCCTCGCCAGGGCGAAGCGACCTTGTCAGGTACAAGGAGAGGGCAGAGAGCTCCGATGTCCAACTACCTTCGCAATAACGATGACGCCACCAGCAAGACCATCTCCCCGCTCCGGCGTCGCCGGATGTGGCTCGCCACCGGAGTTGTGGGCCTGACCGGAGCGGTCAGCCTCGCCGGCGTGGCCTATGCGACCACCGGGGCCACCGGCCCGCACCGGCTCGCCGACGTCAAGTGGTCGACCACGCAGCAGCTCAGCGACGACCACGGCGACAAGGGCGCCGAGGGCGACTACGGCCGCGACGGCTACGACAAGGACGGGTACGGCAAGGACGGCAAGGACCGTGGCCAGGAAGGCCGCGACCGTGGCGAGTGGGGCCCGGACAAGGGCGAGTGGGGCAAGGACGGCAAGGA
>NZ_JBXUOV010000369.1:0-1537 GCF_057196585.1 Micromonospora sp. ATLC20 | reverse complement strand
AGTCTCACCCCCCCGCCCCCCCCCCCACACACCCCCCCCCCCCCCCCCCCCCCCCCCCCCCCCCCCCCCGCGCCCCCCCCCCCCCCCCCCCCCCCCCCCCCCACGCCGGTCACAGGCCGTTGCGGCGGATCACGTCGCGGTACCAGTGGGCGCTGCGCTTGAGCACCCGCCGCTGGCTCGCGTAGTCCACGTAGACCAGGCCCCAGCGCTGCTCGTACCCCTCGGCCCACTCGAAGTTGTCCAGCAGCGACCAGACGTGGTAGCTCTCCAGCGGCACCCCGTCGCCGACGGCCCGGTGGGCGGCGGCGAAGTGGTCGCGCAGGAAGGCGACCCGCCCGGCGTCGTCGACGGTGCCGTCCGGGCCGGGCACGTCGGGGCAGGGCAGGCCGTTCTCGGTGATGGTGATCGGCACCCGGCCGTAGTCGCGGGTGACCCGGGTCAGGATGTCGTACATGCCCTCCGGGTAGATCTGCTGCCACTCCGCCTCGGAGGTGGGCCACTTGCGGACCGTGTCGCGGGTGCCGGTGACGTAGAGCGGCGTGTAGTACTGCACGGCGAGCAGGTCGACCGGACTGGAGATGATCTTCAGGTCGCCGTCGCGGACGCCGCGGACCATCCGGCTGTCCGGGCCGAGGTCGTCCAGGACGTCCTGCGGGTACGCCCCCTTGAAGATCGAGTCGAGGTAGAGGCGGTTCTCGTAGCCGTCGTGGAGCCGGGTCGCGGCGGCCGACTCGGCGGAGTCGTCGGCCGGGTAGCAGGGGTGCAGGTTGAGCGCCGGGCCGATCCGGCCGGTGAGACCGGAGGCACGCAGCGCCTGCACGGCGAGGCCGTGGGCGAGCTGGAGGTGGTGGGCGACGAGGTACGCCGCGTCCTCGTCGCGGATGCCCGGCGCGTGGTGGCCCCAGATGTAGCCGTTCTGCACCACCGTCTTCGGCTCGTTGACGGTCAGCCAGACCGGCACCCGGTCGCCGAGGGCGCGGAACACCACGTCGGCGTACTCGGCGAAGCGCTCGGCGGTGTCCCGGTTCTCCCAGCCGCCGGTGTCCTGCAGCGCCTGGGGGAGATCCCAGTGGAACAGCGTGGCCATCGGCGCGATGTCGCGCTCGTGCAGCCCGTCCACCAGCCGGCGGTAGAAGTCGAGGCCGCGCTGGTTGGGGCGGCCGGAGCCGTCGGCCTGGATGCGTGGCCAGGAGATGGAGAACCGGTAGCTGCGCAGTCCCAGGTCGCGCATCAGGTCCAGATCCTGCGCGTACCGGTGGTAGTGGTCGGCCGCGACGTCGCCGGTGTCGCCGTTGCGGATCCGGCCCGGCGTGTGGCTGAAGGTGTCCCAGACGGACTCACCCCGCCCGTCCTCCTTGGCGGCCCCCTCGATCTGGTACGCCGAGGTCGCCGCGCCCCAGGCGAAGCCGTCGGGGAAGCGCAGCCCGCGGTCCGGCTCCGGGTCGGTGGTGCGCTCGGGCGGGCTGTCGCAGCCGCCGAGCGCGACTGTCGACGCGGCGATCCCGGCCGCGGTGGCGCCGGCGAGCCCGGTCCGGGC
>NZ_JBXUOV010000368.1:0-1606 GCF_057196585.1 Micromonospora sp. ATLC20 | reverse complement strand
GGCCCGGGCGGCGAGCACGGCGGCGGCGGCGCGCAGCGCCGCGAGATGGGCGGCGGCGTACCGGAGGCCGTCGGGTCGGGTGCGGGCGGCCTCGGTCAGCCCGTCGCGGGCCACCGCGAGCAACTGGGCGGGGGTGCGGTGCGGCAGCACGTGCGCGGGCACCGTGGGCGCCTGGGCCGGACTGGTCGGCATGGGTCTCTCCTCCGCGTGTGGCCGGGGCGGGCGGTCGCGCGACGGTGGACGTCGCCCGGTCGCCCGGAGCGGTCGGTGCGGAGGAAGACGCACCTTGGTGGCGGCCGGCCGGATGTGGACGCTTCCCCACACCCACACCCGGCCGGCGTGCCGGCGGGTCCGTCGCCCGCCGCCCGGGGGTCGTGGGCGGCGGGCGACGACCTGCCTGACGGGCCCGGACTCGCGACTGTCCGAGACCCGGTGCGGCCCGCGGTGCCGCACCTCCCGGAAGCCGGTGCCGCGAAACACCGCTTCCGGAGCGTTCGACGAGTGCGCGACCGGCTCGGATCAGGCCGGGCCAGCCGGGGAGCTGAGCCGCTTACCGTTCAAGCCGAACCTGACGTCGAGCCGTAATCGAACACTCGTTCTAACTACCCTGACAGTACACCTCCCCTCCGACGAAAACGCAACGTGTGACGCGCCGGGGACGCACGGGAGGGCGACGGCCCCCGGCGGGGCCGTCGCGGGGTGGGGGAAGAATGGGTGCATGCAGCCACACCCGAACGTGCAGGCGGTGCAGCGCGCGCTCGACGACGCGGGCGCGCGGAACGGATCGGGCGAGGCCAGCCTCGTCCGACTGCTGCCCGACGCGGTGCACACCGCCGCCGCGGCGGCCGAGGCGCTCGGTGTCGCCGTCGGCGCCATCGCCAACTCGCTGATCTTCGACGCGGACGACGCGCCGCTGCTGGTGCTCACCTCCGGCGCGCACCGGGTGGACACCGCCGGGCTGGCCGCCACGCTGGGCGTGACCCACCTGCGCCGGGCCACCCCGGAGTTCGTCAAACGGCACACCGGGCAGGTGATCGGCGGCGTCGCACCGGTCGGCCACCCCGCGCCGCTGCGCACCGTCGTGGACACCGCCCTGGCCGGGTACGACGAGGTGTGGGCCGCCGGCGGCGTACCCCGGGCGGTGTTCCCCACCACGTACGCGGAACTGCTGCGGATCACCGCCGGCACCCCGGCCGAGGTGGCGTGAACCCCGGACTCGTCACGCTGCACGTGTGGCGTGTGCCCCGCCGGGCCGTACCCGGTGTGCTGGGCCGGATGGCCACCCACCCGGCGCGGCTGCGCCGGCTGCCGGGGGTCCGCTTCGCCAAGCTGCTCGGCACCGGGACCGGCACCGGCTTCGGCCCCGGCGACGCCGACCTGACCCGGTGGGCCGCGCTCGTGGTGTGGGACTCCCCCGCCGACGCGGCCGGGTTCGACACCTCCCCGGTCGCCCGTTCCTGGGCCCGGATCGCCGACGCCGCGGTACGGGTCGATCTGCGCCCGCTGACCAGCCGCGGCCGGTGGTCCGGCCGGGAGCCGTTCGGCGCGCCGGCCGGCGGACGGGTCACCGGGCCGGTGCTGGCGCTGACCCGGGCCCGGTTGTGGG
>NZ_JBXUOV010000367.1:0-1615 GCF_057196585.1 Micromonospora sp. ATLC20 | reverse complement strand
CCGCAGCTGCGCGTCGGCGGCGGCCGGATCCCCGGCGTACGCCCGTTCGGCGGCGGCGGCCAGCGCCAGCTCCGGATCCCGGCGGACCGCCTCGGCGGGCGGCTCGGGTGGGGCGGGTACGGCGGCCGGTTCGTCCGGTGCCAGCTCGGGCCAGCGGGTGACGAGCAGTTCGGTGGCGTCGGCCCACGCACCGGCGAGCAGCGCGTGCCGCAGCGCCTCGGCCGGACGGTCGTGGGTCCCGTACCACCCGGCGGCGCGCCGGTGCAGCTCCCGCACCTCGTCGGCGGGCAGCCGGTCCAGCTCGTCGCGCAACACGTCGGCCAGCAGCGGGTGCGGCCGGTACCACTGCGGGCTGCCGCCGTCCTGATGCAGGAAACCGCCCTCCCGGGCCGCCTCGGCGAGCAGGTGCCCGGCGTCGGGCCGCCCGGTCAGCGCGGCGGCCAGATCGGCGTGGACCGCGACGGCCACCGCCACCCGGCGCAGGACGTCGCGGGTCGCCGGTTCCAGCGGGGCCAGCACCTCGTCCCGCAGGTACGCGGCGACGTCCGGCTGGTCACCGGCGAACCGTTCCACCGCGCGGGCCGGGTCGGCGCCGTCGCCGAGCGCGAGCGCGGCGAAACGCAGCCCGGCCGGCCATCCGGTGGTGCGCTCGGCCAGGCGGGCCACGGCCGGGGCGGGTACGGCCACGCCGTGCGCGACGAGCAGGTCGGCCACCTCGTCGGCGGTGAACGCCAGGTCGTCGGCGCCGATCACGGTCAGCTCACCGGCCAGCCGCCAGCGGTGCAGCGCCAGCGGTGGTTCGCCGCGCGCGCCGGCCACCAGCCGCAACCGGCCGTCGGAGTGCCGGAGCAGGAACTCCAGCCCGGTCAGGGCGGCCGGGCCGGTGACCCGGTGCAGGTCGTCCAGGACCAGCAGCACGGGCCGTTCCCGGGCGGCGAGTGCGGCGGCGAGCGTTTCGAGCTGCTCGGGCCGGGGCGGTCCGTCCGGCACCGGCGGCGGCCCGTCGTCCGGATCGTCGGCGGCGGCGGTACGCAGGGCCGCCGCGAGGTAGCCCCAGAGCCGCCGGGTGGTCTCCCCCTCGGCCACCGTCACCCAGGCCGGCGCCGGCCCGTCCCGCTCCCCCCGCGCCCAGGTCGACAGCAGCGTCGTCTTCCCCCAGCCGGCCGGCGCGCAGACGAGCGTCACCGGTCCGGACGCGCCCTGTTCCAGCCGGTCCAGCAGCCGCGGACGCAGCAGGACCGGCTCGGGCGGCACGGGCGGCGTCAACCGGGACGTCAGCAGCGGCGGGCCACCCGGCAGCGCACCACCGGCGACATCGGGCGAATCGAGGCCGGTGGTGAGCAGATCGGGCGTACCGGTGATGTCGCTTGTGCCGCTCGGTGCGGTGACGACCTGGTCTGCCTCCTCCGGCATGCGTCCCTCCCCCCGTCGGTGCGGGCAGCGGTTACCCGCACCGCGCCGGTTCACCCCTTCCGGGCGAACCCCGCTCACCCGGGCGCCGCGCACCCTGTAGGCACGCGGGGCGGCGGCCGGGTGGCGGCGCCCTCGGGACGGCGGGAGGTCAGGTGGCGCGGAGCGGACGGCTGGCGGCGGGCGCGCTGGCGCTGGCGGGGGC
>NZ_JBXUOV010000366.1:0-1705 GCF_057196585.1 Micromonospora sp. ATLC20 | reverse complement strand
CGCCGGGGGCGCCCCGGCCGCGTCGTCGGCGGGCGGGGCGAGCAGGCGTTCCACCAGGGCGGTGGTGTGCCGGGCGGCGCGGAACGCCGGGTCGCGCAGCACCCGCCGGGCGAACGGGATGGTGGTACGCACGCCGGGACCGGCCACGTCGAACTCGGCCAGCGCCCGGTCGAGCCGGTCCAGTGCGGCGTCGCGGTCCGGCGCCCACACCGCCACCTTCGCCAGCAGCGAGTCGTAGTGCGGGCTGACCAGGTAGCCGACGTGCCCGTGGGTGTCGACCCGGGTGAACGGGCCGCCCGGCGGGCGGAACCGGTCCAGCCGGCCCGGTGCGGGCGCGAAGTCGCGGTCCGGGTCCTCCACGTTGACCCGGCACTCGATCGCCACGCCGTCCAGCCGTACGTCGGACTGGCGCAGCCGCAGCGGCGTGCCGTACGCCACGTGCAACTGTTCCTGCACGAGGTCGATGCCGGTGACCATCTCGGTGACCGGGTGTTCCACCTGGATCCGGCAGTTGATCTCCAGGAAGTGGCAGCGTTCGGCCTCGTCGACCAGGAACTCCACCGTCCCGGCGCCGGTGAAGCCGACCGACAGCGCGCCGCGCAGCGCCACCTCGGCGACGGTGTCCAGGGTGGCCTGCCGCAGCGCGGGCGCGGGCGCCTCCTCGATCAGCTTCTGGTGCCGGCGCTGCACCGAGCAGTCCCGGGTGCCCAGGTGCACACCGTTGCCGTGGCCGTCGCAGAGCACCTGCACCTCGACGTGGCGCGCGTCGGCGAGATACCGCTCGACGTACACACGGTCGTCGCCGAACGCGACCTGCGCGGCCGCGCGGGTGCGGGCGTACGCGCGGGGCAGCTCGGCGGCCGAACGCACCACTGTCATGCCGCGCCCGCCACCGCCCGCCGCGGCCTTCACGATCACCGGGTAGCCCACCTCGGCGGCCACCTCCTGCGCCTCGCCGACGCTGGGCAGTGTCCGGACGCTTCCCGGCGGCAGCGGCAGCCCGGCTGCGCTCATCAGCGCGCGGGCGGTCGACTTGTCCGCCAGTGCGGCCATCACCTGCGGCGGCGGGCCGACGAAGACCAGCCCGTTCTCGGCGCAGATCTCGGCGAAGTCGGCGTCCTCGGACAGGAAGCCGTAGCCGGGGTGGACCGCCTGCGCGCCGGTCTGCCGGGCGGCCTCCACGATCGCCGCCGCGTTGAGGTAGCTGCGCCGGCTGGCCGCCGGGCCGATCCGTACCGCCTCGTCGGCGAGCCGTACCGGCAGCGAGTCGGCGTCGGCGCTGGAGTGCACCACCACCGTGCGCACGCCGAGTTCCCGGCAGGCGCGCAGCACTCGCAGCGCGATCTCGCCCCGGTTGGCGATCAGCACCTTGTCGAACATCAGGAGTCCTGTCCGGTGACCGGTTCCAGGGCGATCAGCGGCTGGTCGTACTCGACGGGCTTGCCGTCGTCGACAAGCACCTCGACCACCCGTCCGGCCTGGCCGGCGGTCACCTCGTTCATCAGCTTCATGGCCTCGACGATGCCGACCACCTGGCCCGGGCGGACCATGTCGCCGACCGCGACGAACGGCATCGCGCCGGGTTCGGGAGCGCGGTAGAACGTGCCGACCACCGGTGAGCGAACGACCGGCCGGTCGGTCGACGGCGCCGCACGCGCGGCGGGTTCGGCGGCCCGTGCCGGCAGCGCCCCGGCCGCTTCGGCGG
>NZ_JBXUOV010000365.1:0-1710 GCF_057196585.1 Micromonospora sp. ATLC20 | reverse complement strand
GCCGGGGGCAGGTCGGCGCGCCGGTCCGCAGCGTGGGCGGCGGCTGCTCGGCCGGCACCCGGTCCACGGCGGCCAGGTCGGCGAAGGCTCCGCCGCCCCCACCGCCGCCGAACAGCGCGCAGCCCGGCTCGGGACAGCGCCACTTCCGGGAGAGCACCTTGACGCCGGCGGGTGAGCGGCTCCCGGTGGCCGGGTCCTGGCCGCCGCCGACGTGCGCGATGAAGACCGGCCCGCCGGCGCCCGGCACCGGGGCGAGCACCCGGCCCGCCTGGGCGACCCACGGGTACCGCCCGACGAGCCCGTCCAGCCGCGCCCGGGTGAGCACCGGCAGGCCGAGCAGGTCGGCCACCTCCAGCATCCGGTCACCGGGCTGGTCGAGCACCTCCACCAGGCCGTCGTCGGCCCACCGGCGCACCACCATCCGCTCGTTGGAGGTCAGGTCGGCGTCGGACAGCAGCGCCCGGTGCACGATCGCGTAGACCGGGACGCTGTCCTCGCCGATCTGCCGGGACAGCGCGTCGATCACCATACCGAGCCGCAGCAGGCTGGCCGGTCGGCCGCCGTCCAGGTTCTGCCAGCGGATCACCTCGGCCAGGTCGACCACGGCCCTGGCCAGCGACGGATCGGTGCAGACCCGACCCTCGATGGCGTCGAGCACCTTGCTGATCTCGAATCTCATGCCGCAGCTCCGCACGATGTCGTCCCGTGACGCGGCCGGGGCCGGTCGGCCCGCCGCGCCGCGCGCCACCACCGCGGCGCGCCCTCCACCATGCGACGACCCTACCGGCCACCCCCGTCGGCGGCCTCGCCGCGCACTGCGGAAAAGGGGCGCACGCCACCCGGCGGGCGCCGTTACATTGATCGTCCGGCCCCGGTGAGGGGCCCCTTTCGCGGAGGACCATCACTGATGACGAAACGACGGCTGGCGACCACGGGGGTCGCGATCGTCGCGGTGCTCGGCCTCGGTCTGACCGGATGCGGCGACCGGACCGGAGCGGACGCGCCGGCCGAACGGGCCGCCGCTGCGGGCTCCGCGAGCCCGGCGACGACGCCGCGTGACGAACTGACCGCCGCCATCGAGAAGCTCAACGAGCAGACGCTGCGGGTCAAGCTGGACTCGGCCATGCTCAGCGCGCACGGGGTGACCGATCCGCGGGCCCGCACCATGCAGACCACCCTGACGATGGCCGCGTTCGGTGAGGTGCGCATGCTGGTCATCGGCCCCGACACCTGGGTCAAGTTCGACGGCGAGCTGGGCGAGCAGCTCGGCGGTTCCCGGAAGTGGCTGCGCATGGACACCGGCGACGGCGTGATGCCGGTGGACGATCCGGGCGGGGTGAAGAAGCTGCTCGCCGCGGTGGTCGACGTCCGCGGCTCGGCTGACCGCTCGTACGCCGGGACGCTCGACTACACGCGCAGCGGCGCCACCGGGAAGGCCCTCGCCGCGGCGGGTGACAAGGCGAAGGCGCTGCCGTTCACCGCGACGCTGGACGAGCAGGGGCGCCTCAGCACGTTCACGCTGGACATGACGCCGATCGACGCGTCACTCGGCCGGATGTCTGTCACCTACTCCGAGTTCGGCACGCCGGTGCGGCTCAGCCCGCCCGCACCCGGCGCGGTGGAGGAGGCGCCCGCGGCGATCGCCGCGGCCTTCTCCGGCACCCCGATCTGACCCGGCGCCGGGCGGGGGCGCCCCACTCGCCCCCGCCC
>NZ_JBXUOV010000364.1:0-1766 GCF_057196585.1 Micromonospora sp. ATLC20 | reverse complement strand
GGCCGGGAGTGCCCAGGGCCGCCGGCAGCAGCGCCCGCACGGCGTAATCCGGGTGCCGCCGCAGCCAGGCCCGGGCGATCGGGCGGACCGTCTTGAGCCGGTCGAGCCAGTCGGCCATCAGGTCGGCGACCTCACCGTCGGCGTACGGCAGCAGCACCTCGCCGACGCTCTTCGGCGCGGTGCGAGCCAGGTGCAGCGCGGTGGGTAGCGCGTCCAGCTCGTACCGGCCGGCGAGGCGCAGCATCCAGCGGTCGGCGCCCCAGGACTCGTCGGGCCGCCAGGACGGCAGCAGCGGCCGGGCGAGCTCCTCGGTGGCCCGCACGAAGAAGTGGATCGCCGCGTACGATCCGGCCCGCCCGGCGGCGACCTCGGTGGCGAGCGCGCCCAGGTCGTTCCCGTGCCAGTGACCGGCCCAGCCGGGCACGATCGCGGCCCATCGTTCCCGCTCCCCCGGCAGCCAGGCCACGGTGGACCCGGCGGGCCGCTCCAGCCCGTCCACCACAGGCGGGGTGGCTCGTGGGCGCCGGACCGACCAGGGCGGCGTCACCAGCACCGGCGGCAGCCGGTCCGGCCCGGCGACCGGCAGCGCGGACGCGTCGTCGCGGATCCGCTCGACCCGCTCCCGCTGCGCCGGGTTCAGCGCCGGCAGCGCCGCCTCGACGGCGGCCGGGTTGGCCAGCACGTGCGCGCGCAGCAACGTGGCGGCCTCCCGCGCGGCCGGGCTGCGCCCCTCGGCGGCGGCGGACAGCAGGCGCACGCCGCGCACCGGGAAGCGGCGCAGCATCTCGGTCACCGCGGGCGGGACGTACCTGCGGTCCAGCCGGTCCAGCAGCGCCGTCATCGGCTCGTCGCCGGGCAGGGCCGCCAGCAGCGACACCAGACGCTGCCGCCCGTCCGCGCCGGTGTGTTCGTGGTCGAACCACCCGGCCAGCACCGGCGCGACGGGTGGCCCGACCGCGGTGGTGGCGGTGACGATCGGCGCCTGGTCGTACATCAGCCGGTAGACCTGCAGGTGCCCGGCGAGGGCGTGGATGGCGTCCACGTCGTCGACCGCGGCGAGCAGCAACTCGGCGAGGAACGGGCCCCCGTCGCGCGCCACGTCGGCGACGTCCTGGGCCACCCACTCCCGCTCGGTCGGCAGCAGGAACGAGGTGACCGCCCGCGTCGCCAGCGGCCCGGACCGGTACGGGACCAGCGCGGTGCGGGCGGCGGCGTAGTCGGCGTCACCGGCCGCCGCGAGGTGCGCCCGGACCCGGCGCAGCACGGACTGGCGCAGACGCCAGTGGCCGTAGTTGTGTGACTTCTCCGCCTCGGTGCGGTTCAGCAGAAGCGGGGACGCCGACCCGGTGGCCGCCACGGTGATCTGCCCGGTCGCGGCGACCGCCGCGCCGACCGGGCCGAGATCGGCGACCAGCAGGTCGGCGAGGGCCACCCCCTGCTGGTCGCGCCCGTGATAGCCGAGCGCCACCGCCACCGCCGCCACCAGCGCGGCACCGCCCAGCGGGCCGGGCTCGCCGTCCAGGTAGCCGCGCAGCGCCGGGCCCAGCTCGGGATCGTCGGTGGCCCGCGCGGTGGCGGCGACCTGGGCGGCCACCGAGTCCAGCACCTTCCGCCCGGCGGCCCGGCCCTTCGCGGCGCTCGGCAGGGCCGGGCCCGGTGCGCCACCCCGGCGCGGGACCAGCATCCGTCGCCAGCCGGCCGGAACCTCGAACGCCTCCTCGTCCGGCAGCTCGCCGGCGGGCGGCGCCGCCGGTAGCGCCCCGGCC
>NZ_JBXUOV010000363.1:0-1821 GCF_057196585.1 Micromonospora sp. ATLC20 | reverse complement strand
CGGGCGGGAGCAGACACCCCCACCACCACCCCCCCCACGCCCCCCCCGCCCCCCCCCCCGCCGGCGCCCCGCCCCCCCCCCCCCCCCCCCCCGCCGCCGCGTTTCGCGTACCGGAATTTCTCCGCGCGCGACGGGACGGCGACCCCCGGTGTACGGCAGGATGCCTCTCCATGAGCACCCAGTCGCCCGCAGGCATCGATGAGCCCGGCGCGTCCGAGGCGGCGCCACGACCCGCCGAGACGGTGGACCACCCCTCCCGCTCGGACTGGTTCGTCCGCGGCGCCTCCGGTCTGATCGGCGGGCCGCTCGGCGACCACGCCGCCGCCCTCGACCGGCCCGCCGGCCGGGAGAGCCGCTTCTGGACCGCCGGCCGGATCGTGCTGGCCCTGGTGTGCCTGACGCTGGCCCTGCACTGGGTGCAGAAGTCGCCCTGCCAGGACGGCGCCTGGCAGAACAACATCCAGTACACCCGGATGTGCTACACCGACGTGCTGGCGCTCTACTACGCCGAAGGGCTCAACGAGGGCAAGGTCCCCTACGTGGACCACCCGGTGGAGTACCCGGTGCTGACCGGATACTTCATGGGCGCGCTCGGCCTGCCGGTGCACGCCCTCGGCGCCGACAACCCCGCCATCAACCAGGGCCAGTGGTTCTACAACCTGAATGCGCTGGTGCTCGGCGCGCTCGCGGTCGCCACCGTCGCCGTGATCCTCAGCCTGCGTCGGCGACGACCCTGGGACGCCGCGTTGTTCGCGCTCTCCCCGGCGCTGGTGCTCACCGCCACCGTCAACTGGGACCTGCTCGCCATCGGCCTGGCCGCGTTCGGTCTGCTGGCCTGGGCGCGCGCCCGGCCCGACCGGTACGCGCTGCTGCTGCCCGGAGTGGCCGGCGTCCTCATCGGCCTGGGCGGTGCGGCCAAGATGTGGCCGCTGTTCCTGCTCGGGCCGATCCTGGTCCTCGCGCTGCGCGCCGGAAAGATGCTGGCCGGGCTAGTCGCCACGGCGACCGCGCTGGTGACGCTCGTGGCGGTGAACCTGCCGGTGGCGATCCCGTACCGGGAGAACTGGGAACGCTTCTTCGACCTGAACACCACACGCCCCATCGACTGGGGCACGCTCTGGTACATCGGCCGCTACCTGGACGGCCGGATCAGCCCGTCCGCACCCGGCCAGCTCGGGCCGTTCGAGTGGCTCAACGCGAACATCCCCACCCTCAACTGGCTGTCGTACCTGCTGTTCGGGCTGGCCTGCCTCGGCGTGGCCGGGCTGGCGCTGCTCGCACCGCGCCGTCCCCGGCTGGCCCAGCTCGCCTTCCTGGTGGTCGCCGCGTTCCTCATCTTCAGCAAGGTCTGGTCCCAGCAGTTCGTGCTCTGGCTGCTGCCGCTCGCGGTGCTCGCCCGGCCGCGCTGGGGTGCGTTCCTGGCCTGGCAGGTCGCCGAGGTCGGCTACTTCGCCGCGTTCTACGGCGAACTGCTCGGCACTGCCATGTCCCGGCCGGTCTTCCCCGAAGGCGTCTTCGTGCTCGCGTCGAGCCTGCGCCTGATCACCGTGGCGGTGCTCTGCGGGTTCGTGATCCGGGACATCATGCGGCCCGAACTGGACGTGGTCCGGCACACCTACGCCGACGACCCGGACGGCGGGGTGCTCGACGGCGCGCCCGACGCGCCCTGGCACCAGCGCTGGCGGGCGCGCGCCGCCGAACGGCCCGCCGAACCCGTTCCGGTGTGACCGAGGCGGGGGGGGGGGGGGGGGGGGGGGGGGGGGGGGGGGGGGCGGGGGGGCGCGGGCCGGCGGGGCGGCGGCGGCGGCCGCGGGGGCGCGG
>NZ_JBXUOV010000362.1:0-1844 GCF_057196585.1 Micromonospora sp. ATLC20 | reverse complement strand
GCCGTTCGGCGCGGCGTAGATCGCCCCGCCGGCCGGCGGCGGCGTGGTCGGTGGCGGCGTCGTCGGCGGCGGGGTGCTCGGGGGCGGGCTGCTCGGCGGGGCGCTGGTCGGCGTACCGGTGGTCGGGGTGACCCCGCCGGTGCAGGTGACGCCGTTGACGGCGAACGCGGTCGGGACCGGGTTGCTGTTGTTGTTCCAGGTGCCGTTGAAGCCGAACGACGTGCTCGCGTTGGTGCCCAGGCTGCCGTTGTAGCTGACGTTGGCGGCCCGCACCGAGGCCCCGCTGGCGGTGATCTCGGCGCCCCAGGCCTGGGCGACGGTCTGACCGGCGGCGAAGGTCCAGGTGACGGCCCAGCCGTTGAGCGGGTCGCCGAGGTTCGTCAGGTTGACGTTGGCGGTGAAGCCGCCGCCCCACTGCGCGGTGACGGCGTAGTCGACGCGGCAGCCGGCGGCCGCCTGCGCGGCGGTCGCGCCGACGGCCAGGCCGGACGCGGCGAGCGCGGCCGTCGCCGCGGCGGACGTCCACAGCACCGTACGGCGGTGTCGGTTGATCATGCTGGTCTCCTGCGGGTGGTGGTGCCGTGCCCCCACCGGCACCGATGCCCGGTCGGTGTCGGGGACGGGCCTTGATACCCGGACGGCCGTGCCACGAACGCTCACGTCTCCCGCGCAGTAAGCGCTTTCAGCGCAGCCTAACGATGGACGTCGATGTGGTCAAACCTCGGCCCGCACTGAACGATCCCGCCGCGCCGTCCGTATCCACTGCCGACCGGAACATCGGCCGGGACCGCGATGCCGGAGCGGGCACGAGCACGATTCCTCCAGTCGTCACTTCGCACCGTGGAGACGGGGCGGCACCCGCCGCGCCGGTCCTCCCGGTCAACCAGAGGAGAGGTGCATGGCCAGGGGTACGCGCAAGACCGCGGTCCTGAAGCTCGGCGGGGTGGGCGCCCTCGCGGCGCTGTTGTTCGCCGGCGGACTGCAACTGGCGTCGGCGGGCGAGAACAACCGCCCGGCCACCACCACCGCCGCCGCGCAGACCGTGAACTGCCCGACCGTACGCGACAAGCTGCCCGCCGTCCCCGCTGCGGCGTCGGCCCAGGTGGAACAGGAACTGGCCAACCTGGACCAGGAGATCGCCCGGCAGAACGAGCGGCTGGCCCGGCAGGCGGTACGCCCCGAGGGCGGCCCGGCGTTCATCGACAACGCCATCCTCGGCCCGCTGCGCAGCAAGCGCGTCGCCGTGCTCGACCGCATCGAGATCGCCTTCAACCGGATCGGCGCGCAGCGGCCGGACCTGGACGCGTTGGCGGCCTGCTCGCTCAACGCCCCGGGCGTCCCGAGCGCCGTAAACGGCGGTGCCGGCCAGAACGGTTCCGGCCAGAACGGCAACGGCAACGCCGGCGGGCAGAACGGCAACGGTCAGAACGGCAACGCGGGCGGCCAGAACGGCAACGCCGGTGGCGCGGCGCGGACCGTGAACTGTCCCCGGGTGGCGCTGCCCGCCGTCCCGGCGGCGGCCGCGGGCCAGGTGCGGGCCGAACTGGCCACGCTGGACAAGCAGATCGCCGAGGCCGACGCCCGCCTGGCCCGCCTCGCGGTACGCCCCGAGGGCGGCCCGGCGTTCATCGACAACGCCATCCTCGGCCCGCTGCGCAGCAAGCGCGTCGCGGCGCTCGACCGCATCGAGATCGCGTTCAACCGGGTCGGCGCGCAGCGACCGGACCTGGACGGGTTCGCCACCTGCGGCCTGAACTGACCGGCCACTGTCGCGGCCGCGGGGGGGGGCGCCCCGCCGGCGGCGCGGGGGGGGCCCCACGCCGCCCACCCCGCCCCCGCGGCGG
>NZ_JBXUOV010000361.1:0-1845 GCF_057196585.1 Micromonospora sp. ATLC20 | reverse complement strand
CCGCCGCCGCGTCGCGGCTCCGGCTCGTCCCGCACCGGTACGCCGCTGGGCTCGCGCGCGCCGGTCAGCTCGGCCAGCGCCTCGTCGCCCGCCCGGACCCGGGTCTCGGCCGGCTCGACGCCCGCCTTCTCCATCATGGCCAGAGTGGTGCGGCGCTGCTTGGGCAGCACCAGCGTCGCCACCGCGCCCGACTCGCCGGCCCGAGCGGTACGGCCGGCCCGGTGCAGGTAGTCCTTGGGGTCCTTCGGCGGGTCCACGTGCAGCACCAGCGAGACGCCGTCGACGTGGATGCCCCGGGCCGCCACGTCGGTCGCGACCAGCACGGGCGTCCGGCCCTCGCGGAACTCGGCGAGCGTCTTGGTGCGCATGCGCTGGGTCTTGCCGCCGTGCAGCCCACCGGCCCGTACGCCGACGGCCGCGAGCTGCTCGACGAGCCGGTCCACGCCGAGCTGCGTACGGGCGAACAGCATGGTGCGGCCCTCGCGGGCGGCGATGGACGCGGCGACCGCGAACTTGTCGTGCGGCGGGATCAGCAGCAGGTGGTGATCCATCGTGGACACGGCGGCGGTGGCCGGCGCGGTCGAGTGGGTGACCGGGTCGGTCATGAACCGCTTGACGAGCGTGTCGACGTCGTTGTCCAGAGTGGCCGAGAACAGCAGCCGCTGCGCGTCCGCTGGAGTCTTCGCCAGCAGCCGGGTGACCTCGGGCAGGAAGCCCATGTCCGCCATCTGGTCGGCCTCGTCCAGCACGGTGATCTCGACGTCGTCGAGCCGGCACACGCCGCGTTCGATCAGGTCGCCGAGCCGTCCCGGGGTGGCCACGACGATCTCCACGCCGCGGCGCAGCGCGTCGATCTGCCTGTCGTACGGCACACCGCCGACGGCGGTCTTCAGGAACACGCCCACCGACTTGCCGAGCGGCACGAGGGCGTCGTTGACCTGCATGGCAAGTTCACGGGTGGGGACCAGGACCAGGGCGCGAGGGTGCAGCGGCCGGGCCCGGTTGCGGTCGGCGACCCGGGCGATCACCGGCAGGCCGAAGGCGAGCGTCTTGCCGGAGCCGGTCTGGCCCCGGCCGAGGACGTCGCGGCCCGCCAGCGAGTCGGGCAGCGTGGCCCGCTGGATCTCGAACGGAGTGGTGATGCCCTGCCGGGCGAGCGTCTCGACGAGCTGCCGGGGCAGGCCGAGCGAGGCGAAGTCGACGGTGTCGGGCGTCGGGTCGACGGACGGGGACGTGCTGGGTTCAGCGAACGTGGTCAAGAAATACCTCTCGAGCGGGGCGCATCTTCGCGATGGCCCGCCGCGGCCTGTCACGCCGCCGAATCGCCCGCAAGATCGCCCATGGGCGCGCGCAGTCGGGCGCGCCAGGTCAGTGATCGCAGTCAAGTGTACGGCGCATCGCCCACTCCGCCACGGCGACGCGAGAACGTAGTGGGCGGGCTCACCCCCGTCACTCGATGAGCATGGTCCCGGTCAGCCCGCTCAACGCGTCGTTGGCCAGGAAGACCACGAGCAGACTGATCGCGATCAACATGGTCAGCGCGACGGCCAGCACGATGAACACCTTCGTGTTGCCGCCCCGGGCCGCCGGGCCCTCCTCGGACCAGCCCTGGGCCAGGATGTGCCCGGTCAGCGACCCGGAGTTCTCCAGCGGGTTGCCCTGCGGGAACGACACGGTGGCGAACCCGGGCCCGTCGGTGCCGCCGTACGCGGTGGTGGCGAGATCCGGCTCGGCGGGCTGTGGGCGTACCGGACGGGTCGTGTCGGCGTCGCGGGCGGGCGTGGCCGGCGGCGGCCAGGTCGGCAGCGCCGGGGCCGGCACCACGGGCGGCGGTGGGTCCGACAC
>NZ_JBXUOV010000360.1:0-1850 GCF_057196585.1 Micromonospora sp. ATLC20 | reverse complement strand
CCCGTGCCCTGCCCGCGCCTGCCCGCGCCGAAGGTCAGCCGGCCGCCCCGCCCGACGCCGCCGGCCACGACGCCCGAACAGGCGGCGGTGGGCGGCGAGGCGCTGGCCGGCACCGGGCTGGTCACGCCGCCCGGCAGCCCCGTACCCCCGGCGGTCACCGCCACCACCTGGCTCGTGGCGGACCTGGACACCGGCGCGGTCCTCGGCGCCTGCGGCGCACACGTCCCCGGCACCCCGGCCAGCACCCAGAAGCTGCTGCTGGCCGCCACCATGCTGAGCCGGCTGGACCCCAAGCAGGTCGCCGTCGCCACCCGCGCCGACCTGGACATCGAGCCGGGCAGCTCGGCCGTCGGCCTGCTCGTCGGCGGCCGCTACAGCGTGGAGACGCTGTGGCTGGGCCTGCTGCTCCAGTCCGGCAACGACGCCGCCAACATGCTGGCCCGCCTCGGCGCCGGCAGCTCCCAGGCCGGCGTCGCCGAGATGAACGCGCAGGCCCGCCGGCTCGGCGCCGGCCAGACGCACGCGGTCACCCCGTCCGGCCTGGACGGCCCCGGCCAGTTCACCAGCGCGTACGACCTGGCGCTCATCGCGCGGGCCTGCTTCGCCGACGCCGCGTTCCGCCGGTACGCGCGCACCGAGCGCACGCAGATCCCGGCCCAGCCCGCGCTGAAGAAGGGCGGGTTCCAGATCCAGAACGAGAACCAGCTCATCTACCGCTATCCCGGCGCGCTCGGCGGCAAGACCGGCTTCACCGAGCTGGCCCGGCACAGCTACGTCGGCGCCGCCCAGCGCGACGGACGCCGTCTCGTGGTGACGCTGCTCGGCGCCGAGGCCCGCCCGGTACGCGGCTGGCAGCAGGGCGCCCAGCTGCTCGACTGGGGCTTCCGGCAGCCCCGGGACGCCTCGGTCGGCCGGCTGGTCGAGCCGGGCGAACGGGACGCCGAGGCGGCGGAGCCCAAGCAGGCGGCGGCCGCGGAGCCGAGCCGTACCGCCTCCCCGCCCTGGCGGGGGCCGGCCGGGACCGCGCTGCGCCGCGTCGGCGACGGGGACTGGCGGATGATCGTGCCGCTCGCCGGTGTGCTGGCCCTCACCGTCGGCGGGGTGGCGGCGGTGCTCGCCGCCCGCCGGAGCCGGTCCCGCCGTCGCGGACGCCGCCGCGCCTGAACCCGGCGTCCCGGCGGGTCGCGTGGACACCGATTCCGTGGGTATGCGCCCGGCATGGAGCACCCGGGCCGGATCGTGGTGGTCTCGGCGGACATCGGCGCCGGACACGACCGGGCCGCCGACGAGCTGGCGCACCGGCTGCGTGCGCGGGGCTTCGCGGTGGACCGGCTGAACCTCCTGCACCTGCTGCCCCACCCGGTGCACCGGGCGGTACGCGAGACGTACCGGGGGGTGCTGCACCGGCTCCCCTGGGGCTACCACGCGCTGTTCCGGCTGACCGGCAGCTCGCGGACCGCCGTACGCGCGATCCGCGCGCTGATGCGGCCGTTCCGCCGCCGCCTGCGCCGCCGCATCCCGCCCGACACCCGGGCCGTGGTCACCACCTACCCGTTCGCCAACCAGCTCCTCGGTCCGCTGCGGCGGCGCGGGCGGCTCCGTGTCCCCGTGATCACCTATGTGACCGACTTCGTGGTGCACCCGACCTGGCTCGCGCCGGGCGTGGACGTGTACTGCGCCGTCCGCCACGCCGAGACGCACCGGGCCGGCGCCGCCGACGTCACCGCCGTGCAGCCGCTGGTGTCCCGCGACTTCGCCCGGCCCGCCCCGGAGGACCGGCGGCGGGCCCGGCAGCGGTTCGGCCTCCCGGCCGACGGGGTGCTCGCGCTGGTCGTCGGCGGCTCCTGGGG
>NZ_JBXUOV010000359.1:0-1902 GCF_057196585.1 Micromonospora sp. ATLC20 | reverse complement strand
CGGGCGGACCGCAGGCTGGTCGTCGCGGGACCGCGCCGAGCCCGCCGCGCCGCGCAGCGCCACCGTCGCGGTCGGCGAGTCGTTACGCGCGGCCCGTGCCGCGTCGGCCATCGCCGCGGCACTCGGGTAACGGTCGGCCGGGTCCTTGGCCAGCGCCCGGGAGACCAGCTCCCGTACCGACGCCGGGATCTCCGCCGGCAGCTCCGGCGGCTCGTCGTCGAGATGGCGTACGGCCACCTGGAGCGGGTTGTCGCCGGTGAACGGTGGACTGCCGGTGAGGCAGCAGTACGCGACGGCGCCGAGCGCGTACACGTCGGTGGCGCCCGAGACGGGCCGGCCGGCGGCCTGCTCCGGCGCCATGTAGAGGGCGGTGCCGGGCACCGCGTTCGTGCTGGTGATGCTCGTGACGTTCGTCGACCGGGCGACCCCGAAGTCGACCAGGACCACGGTGCCGTCGTCCTGCACGAGCAGGTTGCTCGGCTTCACGTCCCGGTGCACGATGCCGCGGCCGTGCGCCGCGTGCAGCGCCTGCGCCACCTGCGCCACGATCGACATGGTCTCGGCGACCTCGAGCTGCCCGGCGGTCTCGATCCGCCGCGACAGCGGCTCACCGGCGACGAACTCCATCACCAGGTAGTCGGCCCGGCCGCCGCCGGGCAGGTCGTCCTCACCGCAGTCGAAGACCTGGACCACGCCGGGGTGGCGCAGCGAGGCCATGATCCGCGCCTCGGAACGGAACCGGGCGATGAAGTCGGGGTCGGACACCAGGGCGGGAAGCAGCACCTTCACCGCGACCGGGCGACCGAGGACAAGGTCGGTGGCACGCCAGACGTCGCCCATGCCGCCGGTGGCGACACGGTCTTCCAGGCGGTACCGACCGCTGAGTACGACGTCTGAGGACAGCACCCCCATACCGTACCCACAGCAGGCGCGAAGTATTTCCCGCGATATCCGTGGCCGGTCCGGGCGGGCCGTTCGGCCGGGTGTCCGGCACCCGGGACGCCGATCGGCTGATCGTGATCGACCCGGTACGATCGGCCAGAAAGTGACGCGCCCCCCGCTCTCGCGGCCCGCCGCCCCGGCGGGGATCCGACCCGGGAGCGTCGCGACCGCCGTCCGTGTTACCCCGACACGCCGGTGACGCAGGTAGACATTTCTCTCTGTTTCTCCGCCGTGCGGAGGCTTGCCGACGCGACCCGCCCGCACCGGCGTCGGCCCGACTCCCGGCCGCCCCCGGACGCCGGTACGGTATGTCCCGCCGACGCCCGTGCCGCGCGGCAGTGTCCACGGCGCTCCGCACCCTCGTGCGGGTGCCTGATTCAGCTCATCGGGGGGCCGAGTGCGGATGGCGGTGTGGTCCCTGGCACCCGTTGACCGGCTCCGGGTCGTCATCCGGCTGGGGCGGCGCGCGTGACGGCCGAACTGACCGAGGCGGTCGCCGCGGCGCAGGCGGGGGACGAGGAGGCGTTCCGGTTCCTCTACCGCAGCCTGCAACCCGCGCTGCTGCGCTACCTGACCGCCCTCGTCGGCGCCGACGCCGAGGACGTGGCCTCGGAGGCGTGGCTCCAGATCTCCCGCGACCTGCCGTCGTTCACCGGCGGCGAGTTCCGCGCCTGGGTGGTCACCATCGCCCGCAACCGGGCCATGGACCATCTGCGCCGGCAGCGGCGGCGGCCCTCCGTGCCGGTGCCGGTGCAGGCCCTCAACGACCTGGCCGCCGACGTCGACACCGCCGACCGGGCCGGTGAGGCCATCGCCACCGAGAGCGCGCTCGCGCTGATCCGTACGCTGCCGCCGGCCGAGGCCGAGGCGGTGATGCTGCGGGCCGTCATCGGCCTGGACGCGGAGACCGCCGGGCGCGTGCTGGGCCGGCGGGCCGGCGCGGTGCGCACCGCCGCGCAC
>NZ_JBXUOV010000358.1:0-1925 GCF_057196585.1 Micromonospora sp. ATLC20 | reverse complement strand
AACTGCTCTACCAGGGCCGCTCCCCCAACTCCGGCGGCGACTACGGCCTCCTGCCCTACCGACCCGGACTGCTCACCCTCCAGCGCTGAGCCGGCCGATCGAGGAGAGAGAGGTCCGATGAGAAGGCACAGAACGACCCGTACCGCGGTGTTGTCGGCCGGGGCCGTCCTGCTGGCGTCGACCGCGATGGCCGCGGCGCTGCCGGCCGGGGCGGCGGCCGCCGGCTGCGCGGTCACCTACGCCGTGTCGTCGCAGTGGCAGGGCGGCTTCGGCGCGAACGTCACGGTCACCAACCTCGGTGACCCGGTCAACGGCTGGACGCTCACCTGGTCCTACGCCGCCGGCCAGACCGTCACCCAGGCGTGGAACGCCACGGTGACCCAGAGCGGCGCGGCGGTCAGCGCCCGCAACGTCGACTACAACGGGTCCATCCCCACCAACGGCAGCACGTCGTTCGGCTTCAACGGGGCCTGGACCAGCAGCAACCCCGCACCGACGAGCTTCGCGCTCAACGGGGTGACCTGCACCGGTGGCACGACGACGCCGACCACGTCGCCGTCCACCTCCCCGACGAGTTCGCCCACCACCTCGCCCAGCAGCCCGCCGCCCACCGGGGCGGCCGACATCACCGTCAACACCGCCAGCCGCTACCAGACCATCGACGGGTTCGGCGCCGCGGTGTCGATCTGGGGCGGCGCCTGGTCGACGGCCGAGACGCAGACGCTCGTCGGGCTCGGCCCCAACCAGCTCGGCCTGTCCATCGTGCGTACCGGCATCTCGCCGGTGTCCGGCGAGTGGGGCACCCAGGTCAGCGCGCTGCGGACGGCGAAGTCGTACGGGTCGAACGTGAAGATCATGGCGTCGCCGTGGACCGCCCCGGCGGCCTGGAAGACGAACAACAGCCGGATCAACGGCGGCAAGCTGCGCACCGACTACTACGACGACTACGCAGGCCACCTCAACAGCTACGTCCAGTACATGCGCAACCAGGGCGTGACGATCGACGTCACGTCCGTGCAGAACGAGCCGGACTGGCACCCGGACTACGACTCGATGGACTGGAGCGGCACCGAGCTGCAGACCTTCGTACGGGAGCAGGGCGCCAAGGTGCAGAACACCAAGCTGATGGTCGCCGAGGCGGTGAACCTGAACTACGGCTACACCGACCCGACGCTCAACGACGCGGCGGCCCGCAACAACATCGGCTACATCGGCGGGCACCTGTACGGCACCGAGGCGTCCGGCCGGCTGAAGCCGTACACGCTGGCGCAGCAGTACAACAAGCCGGTGTGGATGACCGAGTGGAACCTGCACGAGGCCGACGGCGGCGGCTCCAACATCTGGGGCAACCCGGCCAACGCGGCGGCCTGGAACGAGACGCTCGACGACATCATGCGCACCGTGCACAAGTCGATGGAGTCGAACTGGAGCGCGTACGTCTGGTGGTACGGCAAGCGCTACTACTCGTTCATCGGTGACGGCGAGTCCGCGTACGGCACCGTGGCGGGCGCGCCGCTCAAGCGGGGGTACGCGTTCTCGCAGTACGCGAAGTACGTGCGGCCCGGCTACCAGCGGGTCGCCCTGACCAAGAGCTCGAAGGCGTCGCCGCTGGAGGTGACCGCCTATCAGGGCGACGGGAAGGTCACGCTGGTGATCCTCAACCGGTCGACCAGCGCGGTGAACAACGCGATCATCCAGGCGCCGCAGAACGTCAGCCGGGCCGAGTACGTGGCCACGTCGCAGAACGCCAGCGCGGCGAGCCAGCCGGTGGGCGTGAACGGCAACCAGGTGACGGTGAGCGTCGGCGCGCGGAGCATCTCCACAGTCGTGCTCACCCTCTGACAGTGATGATGTGGGAGCGGGTCACCCGGCCGGTCTGACTCACCCTCTGACTGACCGTGGTGTCTTCTAGGGGATTCGTCGGC
>NZ_JBXUOV010000357.1:0-1945 GCF_057196585.1 Micromonospora sp. ATLC20 | reverse complement strand
GTCCGGGCGTGTGGTGGGTGGGGGTATTCCGGTGGTGGCGCGGGGTGAGGGTTTGCCGTTGTCGTTTGCGCAGCAGCGGTTGTGGTTTTTGGCGCAGTTCAATCCGGGTGGGGTGGATTACAACGCGTCGGCGGGTTTGCGGTTGGTGGGGGGTTTGGATCGTTCGGCGTTGGTGGGGGCGTTGGGCGATGTGGTGGCCCGGCATGAGGTGTTGCGGACGCGGTTGGTGTCTGTCGGTGGGGTTGGTGTGCAGGTGG
The DNA here is from genome assembly GCF_057196585.1 of Micromonospora sp. ATLC20. Lineage (NCBI taxonomy): Bacteria > Bacillati > Actinomycetota > Actinomycetes > Micromonosporales > Micromonosporaceae > Micromonospora > Micromonospora sp. ATLC20. The sequence continues at coordinate 1,688 of NZ_JBXUOV010000357.1, read as the reverse complement.
TGGAGCCGGCGGGTTCGGTTTCCGCTGAGGTCCGGTTCGTGGACGGGGTGAGTGCCGGGGCGTTGGACGATGTGGTGTTGGAGGAGGTGTCCAGGCCGTTCGACGTGTCGGTCGTGCCGTTGGTGCGGGCGTTGGTGGTGGCTGTCGGGGTCGACGAGCACGTGGTGGTGTTGACGTTCCATCACGTGGCGGTCGACGGCTGGTCGTTGGGGTTGCTGACGCGTGAGTTGGGTGTCTTCTATGACGCCCGGGTGCGGGGTGTGGATGCGGGTTTGCCGGTGCCGGTGGTGCAGTACGCGGATTTCGCGGTGTGGCAGCGGTCGCGGTTGACCGAGCAGGTGCTGGCCGAGGGAGTGGGGTATTGGCGGCGGCAGTTGGCGGATGTGCCGGTGTTGGAGTTGCCGGTGGATCGGCCGCGGCCGGCGGTGCGGTCGACTGCGGGTGCGGTGGTGCGGGGTGTGGTGCCGGCGCAGACGGTGGCGGGTCTGTCGCGGTTGTGCCGGGCGCGGGGCGCGACGTTGTTCATGGTGCTGACCGCCGCGGTGCAGGTGGTGTTGGGCCGCTGGTCGGGTTCGTCGGATGTGGCGGTGGGTTCGGTCACTGCGGGTCGTGACCGTCGCGAGTTGCAGGACATGGTGGGCTTTTTCGTCAACACCGTGGTGCTGCGGTCGCGGATCGCCGAGCAGGAATCGTTCGGGCAGTTGCTGGGGCGGGTGCGGGAGACGGTGCTGGAAGCGTTCGCGCATCAGGATGTGCCGTTCGAACGGCTGGTGGAGGAACTCGTCGAGCAGCGTGACCCGAGCCGGTCACCGCTGTTCCAGGCGATGGTGGTGGTGCAGAACGCGCCGGTGGAGCTGCCCCGGTTGAGCGGCCTGGCGGTGACGGAGTTCGAGCTGCCGTGCGTGGCCGCGCAGTTCGAGGTGACCGTGGAGTTCACGGTGCCCGGCCCCGCCGACCCCGACCAGGGTTTGCAGATGGTGGTGGAGTTCAACACCGACCTGTTCGACGAGTCGACGATGGTGCGGCTCGGCGAGCACATCGTCGAGTTGTTGCGGGTGGTGGCCGCGGACGCGGTCGCCGAGGTGGAACGTCCGCTGGCGATGGTGAACATGCTGCCGGCGGCAGAGCGTGACCTGGTGGTGCAGGGATTCAACGACACGACGACGACCGTGCCGCAGCCCCACTGCGTGCAGGAGCTGTTCGCGCAGCGCGTGGCACACACCCCGGACGCGATAGCGGTGATCGACCATGCCGGACCCGTGACCTTCGCCGAACTCGACACCGCGGCGAACCGGGTGGCGCACTGGTTACGTGCCGCCGGCGCCGGCCCGGGCTCACTGGTCGGACTGTGCGTGTCGCGAGGCCGGCTGATGCCCCTGGGAATGCTGGCGGTGCTGCGCTCCGGAGCAGCATTCGTGCCGCTGGACCCGGGCTACCCGGACGACCGCCTGGCACACATGATCACCGACAGCGGCACCACCCTGGTGCTGACCGAACACGCACTCCACCAACGCCTACGCGCGGCCGGCCCGCAAACGCGATGGCTGGTTTTGGACGACACCGACACCGAGACCGCCGGACTCCCCGACACCCCACCCGAACCCACCGCCACCCCCGATGACCTGGCATACGTCATCTACACCTCCGGCTCCACCGGCAACCCCAAAGGCGTCCAGATCGAACACCGG
>NZ_JBXUOV010000356.1:0-1952 GCF_057196585.1 Micromonospora sp. ATLC20 | reverse complement strand
GTGCTCGGCGCGGACCGGGTGCCGCGCTGGCAGCGGGACCTGCCGCGCGGCGGCACCCCGCGCCGCCCGCACCCGGCCGACGACCCGGACGCGGTGTTCGTGCCGTCCTGCCTGGGCACGCTGTTCGCCCCGGCGCAGGGCGGCACCGGCGTCGCCGCCGCGCTGCTCACGCTCGCCGACCGGGCCGGCGTACGCCTGCTCGTGCCGGACGGCGTCGGCGACCTGTGCTGCGGCACCCCCTGGTCCTCCAAGGGCCTCACCGACGGCTACCGGGCGGTGCGCGACCGCGTGCCGCCGGTGCTGCGCGCCGCGAGCCGCGACGGCGCGCTGCCGGTGGTCAGCGACGCCGCGTCCTGCACCGAGGGCTTCGAACGGCTGCTCGACGGCGCCGGGGACCTGCGGGTCGTCGACGCGGTCGCGTACACCGCCGGCACGCTGCTGCCCCGGCTGACGGTGCGCCGCCGGATCGGTTCGCTCGCGCTGCACCCGACCTGCTCGTCGGTCCGGCTCGGCCTGGACGACGCGCTGCTCACCGTGGCCCGCGCGGTCGCCGACGAGGTGGTGGTCCCGGAGGGCTGGCAGTGCTGCGGCTTCGCCGGCGACCGGGGACTGCTGCATCCGGAACTGACCGCGTCGGCCACCCGGGCCGAGGCCGCCGCCGTCGCGGCACGCCCCTTCGACGGGTACGCCTCGGTGAACCGCACCTGCGAGATCGGGCTGGCGCGGGCCACCGGGCAGCCGTACCGGCACCTGCTGGAGCTGCTGGCCGAGGCCACCTCCCCGTAGCGACGCCGGCGGAGGGCCGGGTTGCTCGTGTGATCAACACCAGCTCGGGGTGGTGGCGGGGTCGGGGCGGGTTGGATGGCACCACTTCCCCGTACCGGTGTTGACCTTGGACAGGCTGGGTGGCGCCGTGATCTGGGCGGGCGTACCGGGGTCTCGATTGCGGGCGGGGCGGGGGCGGCAGGGCTTACGGTGCGAGTGGGGGAGTCCACGGGAGGGGTGACGCGGTGGCGGCCGGGATGTTGTCGGGGCGGGTCGCTGTGGTCACCGGCGCGGCGCGGGGGATCGGCCGGGCCGCTGCGGTCGCGCTGGCCGAGGCGGGCGCGGACGTGGCCGGGACGGACATCGCGGGGCCGGTCAGCCCGATCCTGGATCTGCCGCCCGCCGGCCCGGAGGACCTGGCCGAGACCGGCCGGCGGGTGACGGCGGCCGGCGCCCGCTGGTCCGCGCACGTGGCCGACCAGCGCGACATCGGCGCGGTACGCGCTGTGGCCGAGGCGGTGGAACGCGAACACGGCGGCGTGGACGTGCTGTTCGCCAACGCCGGCATCCAGGCGTTCGCGCCGTTGCTGGAGATGACCGACCGGCATCGGCACGACCAGATCGACGTCAACCTCACGGGCGCGGCGAACGTGCTGCGGGTCTTCGCGCCGCTGCTGGTACGCCGCGGCGGCGGCCGGATCGTGGTCACGTCGTCCACCCAGGGGCAGCACGGCACCACGAACGGGTCCGCGTACTCGGCGTCGAAGTGGGGGCTGATCGGGCTGGTCAAGTCCGCCGCGCTGGAACTCGGGCCGCACGGCGTGACGGTGAACGCGGTCATCCCGGGGCTGGTCGACACCGCGCTGACCCGGCATCGGGACCGCTACGTGCAGGCGCTGGTCGAGGCGGGGAAGCCGGCCTCCGGTGACCTCGCCGAGGTGGAGCACGCCGCGATTCAGGCGCTGCGGTCGAAGACGCCGCTGGGCGTGCCGTGGGCGGAACCGGAGGACGTCGCGCCACTCGTCGTGTTTCCTCGCCTCCGACGCCGCGCGGATGGTCAGCGGCACGTCGTTCGCCGCGACGGCGGGCGACAGCGCCCACGTGACCGCCTGACCTCGCCGGGCTGCCGCCGCCGGCGCGCCCGCCCCCCGGGGCCCGGGCGGGGGGGCGGGGGGGGGGGCGGCGGC
>NZ_JBXUOV010000355.1:0-1966 GCF_057196585.1 Micromonospora sp. ATLC20 | reverse complement strand
GCCGGGAGGCGCTCGACGCGCTCGCCGCGGCGGTGCCCGACGCGGCGGCGGTGCACGTGGTGAACAACGGCGCCGCGGCGCTGGTGCTGGCCGCGACCGCGCTGGCCGCCGGCCGGGAGATCGTGGTGAGCCGCGGTGAGCTGGTCGAGATCGGTGACGGGTTCCGCCTGCCCGACCTGCTGGCCAGCACCGGCGCGCGGCTGCGCGAGGTGGGCACCACCAACCGCACCACGCGCGCCGACTACGAAGCCGCGATCGGTGAGCGCACCGGGTTCGTGCTGAAGGTGCATCCGTCGAACTTCGTGGTCACCGGCTTCACCTCGGCGGTGCCGGTGGCCGAGCTGGCCACGCTCGGCGTGCCGGTGGTGGCCGACATCGGGTCGGGGCTGCTCGCGCCGGATCCGCTGCTGCCCGCCGAGCCGGACGCGGCCACCACGCTGCGGGCGGGCGCGCACCTGGTCACCGCCAGCGGCGACAAGCTGCTCGGCGGCCCGCAGGCCGGTCTGCTGCTCGGCGACGCCGACCTGGTGCAGCGGCTGCGCCGGCACCCCCTCGCCCGGGCGCTGCGGGTCGACAAGCTCACCCTCGCCGCGCTCGCCGCCACCCTGTACGCGCCGTCCACGCCCACCCGGGATGCGCTGCACGCCGACCCGGCCCGGCTGCGGGAGCGGCTGGAGCGGCTGCGGGACCGGCTCGGTGAGGACGGCTGCAAGGCCGAGGTGGTGCCCAGCGCGGCTGTGGTCGGCGGCGGCGGGGCACCGGGCGTGGAGCTGGACTCGTGGGCGCTGAGCCTGCCCGAGCGGTACGCCGAACCGCTGCGCACCGGCGACCCGGCGATCCTCGGCCGGGTGCTGCACGGGCGGCTCCTGCTGGACCTGCGCGCCGTGCCGGAGGACGCCGACGACCGGGTCCGGGCGGCCGTGCTGAGCGTGGGGGTCTGACCGGTATGTGGGTGGTGGCGACCGCCGGGCACGTGGATCACGGCAAGTCCACGCTGGTGCGGGCGCTGACCGGGATGGAACCGGACCGGTGGGCGGAGGAACGCCGCCGCGGCATGACCATCGACCTGGGTTTCGCCTGGACCACGCTGCCGTCGGGCGGCACGATCGCGTTCGTCGACGTACCGGGGCACGAGCGGTTCGTGCCGAACATGCTCGCGGGTGTCGGCCCGGTCCCGGCCGCGCTGATCGTGGTGGCCGCCGACGAGGGCTGGATGCCGCAGTCCGCCGAGCACCTGGCCGCGCTGGACGCGCTGGGTGTGTCGTACGGGCTGCTCGTGGTGACCCGCGCGGACCTGGCCGATCCCGGACCGGCGACGACGCGGGCCCGCACGGAGATCGCCGCGACGTCGCTGGGCGCTGTGGAGGCGGTGCCGGTCTCCGCGGTCACCGGGGCCGGGCTGCCCGAGCTGCGCGCCGCGCTTGATCGCCTGACCGCCCGGCTGCCCGACCCGGCCCGGGACGCCCCGGTGCGGCTCTGGGTGGACCGCGCGTTCACCGTGCGCGGCAGCGGCACCGTGGTCACCGGCACGCTCGGCGGTGGCCGGCTGCGCGTCGGCGACGAGCTGGAGCTGGCCGCCACCGGCGAGGCGGTGCGGGTACGCGGACTGCACTCGCTCGGTGTCGCGCATGCCGAGGTCGAGGCGGTGGCCCGGGTCGCGGTGAACCTGCGCGGCCTGCCCCGGGACCGGGTCGGGCGCGGCGACGCGCTGCTCAGCCCCGGCCGGTTCGGGCGTACCGACCTGCTCGACGTGCGGCTGTCCGGCGACCCGGCCGCCGACCTGCCGGCCACGCTCACGCTGCACGTGGGCGCGGCGGCGGTGCCCGCCCGGGTCCGGCCGCTGGGCCCGGACACGGTACGGCTGCGCCTGGCCCGCCCGCTGCCGCTGCTGATCGGGGACCGGGCGCTGCTGCGCGACCCCGGCCGGCACCACGTCGCGGGCGGCGTGACGGTGCTGGACGTGGAC
>NZ_JBXUOV010000354.1:0-1972 GCF_057196585.1 Micromonospora sp. ATLC20 | reverse complement strand
CGCTGGACCTGCGCGACGCCGCCCTGCGCACCCCCGGCGGCCCCGCCGACCTGACCGGCCGGCTGGTGGCGGCGCTGGCCGACCGGCGGCTGCTGCTGGTGCTGGACAACTGCGAGCACGTGATCGACGACGCGGCCCGGCTGACCGGCCGGCTGCTCGCTGCCGCGCCGGGGCTGCGGGTGCTCGCCACCAGCCGGGAACCGCTGGGCCTCACCGGCGAGGCGTTGTGCCCGGTCGGTGGGCTGTCCGCCCCGGACGGGCCGGCCGCACCGCAGGCCGCGGCCGCGTACCCGGCGGTGCGGCTGTTCACCGACCGGGCCGCCGACGTGTCGCCCGGGTTCACCCTCGACGACGCCACCACCCCGGCGGTGCTGCGGATCTGCCGTACCCTCGACGGGCTGCCGCTGGCCCTGGAGCTGGCCGCGGCGCGGCTGCGGGCCCTGCCGGTTTCGCAGGTCGCGGCCCGGCTGGACGACCGGTTCCGGCTGCTGCGCCGCGGCGACCGCACCGCGGCGCCCCGCCACCGCACGCTGGAGGCGGTCGTCGGGTGGAGCTGGGACCTGCTCGACGAGCCGGAGCGGCGGCTGGCCGCCCGGATGAGCGTGTTCGCCGGCGCCGCCGATCTGGCCGCCGTGCAGGCGGTGTGCGCGCCGGACGCCGGGGACGTCCTGGACGTGCTCACCGGCCTGGTGGACAAGTCGCTGGTGGAGGCCACCGGCGGGCGCTACCGGATGCTGGAGACGATCCGCGAGTTCGCATCCGCCCGCCTCGCCGAGCACGGCGACACCGGGCGGGTGCGCGACGCACACGCCGCGTACTTCCTGGATCTGGCACAGGCCGGCGACGCGGCGCTGCGCCGCGGCGGCCAGGAGCGGTGGCTGCGCCGCCTCGACGCCGCCCGCGACGACCTGCACGCGGCGCTGCGGCACGCGGACACCGCGACCGGGTTGCGGCTGGTCGCGGCGCTGGCGTTCTACTGGTGGCTGCGGGGCCTGCGCGGGGAGGGCGCGGCGCTGGCCCGGCGGCTGGTCGACCGGCTCGGCGGCCCGCCCGACGACCTGGCCGAGGAGTACGCGCTGGCCCTGTTGATCGCCACGCTCGCCGGTGGCGGCGAGCGCAGCGAGGTCGACGCCGCGTCGCGGATCCTGTGGACCCTGGCCCGGCCGCCCCGGCATCCGTTCCTGCTCTACCTGTCCGGCATGGCCAGCGGCCCGCCGTCGCCGGAGGACGCGGCGGCGCTGCACGAGCAGGCCGTTCGGGACCGGCTGCTCGGCACCGACCCGTGGAGCCGGGCGCTGGGCCTGCTGGGCACCGCGATGGTCAGCCTGCTGCACGGCCGTCACGCCCAGGCCCACGCCGACCTGGACGGCGCGCTCGCCGGGTTCCGGGCCCTCGACGACCGCTGGGGCATGATCGTGACGCTGTCCACCCACGCCGAGGCCGCCTACCGCACCGGTGACGTGGCGTCGGCGGCCGCGCCGATGGCGGAGGCGCTGGAGCTGGCCGAGCAGCTCGGCTCCACCCTGGACCTGGCGGAACTGCTGCGGACCCGCGCCGACGGGCGGCTCGCCGCCGGTGACCTGACCGGCGCGGCCGAGGACTTCCGGCGGGTGCGGCGCATCGCCGGGCCGGCCGGCGCGCCGGAGCTGGTCGCCGCCGCGTACCTGGGGCTCGGCGAGATCGCCCGCCGTGACGGCGACCCGCAGCGGGCGCGGACGCTGTGCGAGCGGGCGGTCGCGCAATGCCCGTCGGGCTGGTTCGGCGCCGACGTGGTGCGGCTCGCGGCGCTGGTGACGCTCGGGCAGCTCGCCGACGCCACCGGCGACCCGGCTGCGGCCCGCGCCCACTACCGGCAGGTCCTCACCGCCGGCGTCGGGGTGTGGGACGTGCCGGTGGTGGCCGCCGCCGCGGACGGGCTGGCCGGGCCGCTGCTGCGCGACGGCGACCCCGAGTCGGCGGCGCGGCTGCTGGG
>NZ_JBXUOV010000353.1:0-1982 GCF_057196585.1 Micromonospora sp. ATLC20 | reverse complement strand
GCTGAGCTCTCGGCCACCCGGCCGCGCCGTCGGGCGCGCTCCCGGGCCGACCGCCGACACGGGACGGGCCGGCCCTCGTCGAGGGCCGGCCCGGTCGATCGGTACGTCTCAGGCGCTCGCCGCCTGCTTACGCGGCTCGGCCACGACAGTCGCCCCCTCGGACGGGGTGAGCAGCACGTGCGAGGTCTTCTGCGCCTCCGGACCGGCGCCGTCGGGGCGGCGCAGGTCCATCCGCTTGATCACCTCGGGGATGACCGCCTTCATCTCGATCATCGCGAACTGCGCGCCCAGGCAGTGCCGCCGCCCGCCGCCGAACGGCAGGAACGCCGCCTTCGGCACGTCCTCGCCGAGGAAACGGTCCGGCCGGAACTCCTCCGGCGACTCGAACGACTCCTCCCGGCCGTGCAGCAGCGGCACCGACGGCGCCACCCACCAGCCGCCCGGCACCGTGTAGCCGCCGATCTCCAGCGGGCCGGACAGCGCCCGCGGCATCACCGGCACGATCGGCCGGGTCCGCATGGTCTCCTTGATGACGGCCTCCAGGTACGTCTCGTCGCCGTCCTTGGTCTCCTCCAGCAGTCGCCGGTAGACGTCGGGGTGACGGACGAGCCGCTCGAAGACCCAGGCCATCGCCGCGGCGGTCGTCTCGTATCCCGCCTCCAGCAGCGTCATGAGCGCGTCGCGCAGCTCCAGGTCGGTCATCGGCGTGCCCTGGTCGTCCGCGGCGCGCAGCAGCTGGGACATGATGTCCTTGCGCTCGGCGTTGTCCGGCTCGGCCCGCCGCCGCCGGATCTCGTCGTAGAGGATCGCGTCGCAGTCCGCGCGCGCCTGGGTGAACCGGGCCGCCGCGCTGCCCGGGATCTTGCGGAAGATCGGCTCGATGCCGGCCCACGCCGAGCGGGACAGCACGAACGCCAGCGTCTCCATGCTGGACGCCGACGCGGTCAGCCGGGGCAGCATCTCCCGCAGCTGGGCGACCCGTTCGAGGTCGCGGATGCCGAACACGACGCGCAGGAGCACGTCCAACGCGATGGTCTGCATCTTGGGCCGGACCGGGAACGGCGTGCCGACCGGCCAGGTGGCGACCGACTCGACCGCGATGCGGCGGATCTCCTCCTGGTAGCTCTGCAGGTAGCGGGTGTGGAACGCCGACCCGATCATCTTGCGTTGCCGCAGCCACTCGTCGCCGTCGAGCACCAGGATCGAGTAGTCGCCCACCATCCGCTGCAGGAAGTCCTGCCGGGTACGGCCGGCGTTGCCGACGCTGCGGTCGGTGGCGAACACCTGGCGGGCGAGGTCCGGGTTCGCGACGTACACGATCGGCGGCATGCCGATCAGCGACACCGTGAAGATGTCGCCGTACTTGCGGTGGTTCTGGTCGAGGTAGTCGATCGGACCCCGGACGAACGACGCGGTCTGTACGAACCGCGGCGCGTTCGACCCCGGTGGAGTCTTCGAGGTGGTCGACCTGGTCGGAGCGGAAGTCATGCCAGTCTCCCCTGTGGGCAGGCGACGATCGCCACGGATGCACGCGTGGACGCTGCGGCGGCCGCCCCGTAACGAGGCCCGTTGCCCGCCCGGAGCACGCTCGCGGTGTCCCCGGCAGCGTCGCCCGCCGCGCCGCCGCCGCACAAGCGTTCAGGACGCCGCGCAACTGCGACCGGTCCGCAGTCGACCGGCCGGGCGGTACGGTGCCACGACCGTACCCAGCCCGTGCGGCCGGCGCAGTCGGCGCGGGTGCGGCCGGGAGGTGCGATGGAGGACCTGGCCACGGTGAGCGCGACCGCGTTGCTGCGCGCCCTCGACGCCGGCGCCGTGTCCAGCGCCGACCTGGTCCGGGCCCACCTGGACCGGATCGAGCGGTTCAACCCGGCGGTCAACGCGGTGGTGGCGGTGGACCGGGACCGGGCGCTCGCGGCGGGGGCCGCCGCCGACCCGGCCCCCGCCCGCGGGGCTGTCTTTTTAAAACATATAAAATCCCA
>NZ_JBXUOV010000352.1:0-1993 GCF_057196585.1 Micromonospora sp. ATLC20 | reverse complement strand
GGCAGCACATACCACCCGACCCAAGATCCCTACCACGTGACACATGTATCGGGACTTCAACGCTGACAGATGTCATGGGACTGAACAGCCCCTATGGGGACCATTTCCTACCAAGATCTCTCGCCGGGGCGGGCGCCAACTCTCCACCGCGCCCCGTGGTCCTCGCCGATCTTGCGCTTTGGTGCCCCGCAATCCAGGCGGAAAGGGGCATCACAAGGGCCCGAACTGCAAGATCGGCGAGGCGAGGCGAGGCGAGGCGAGGCGAGGCGAGGCGAGGCGGGGCGAGGGCGGGAGGGTTAGGGAGTGGGGGCGCCTGTGTAGAACGCGGTTACTCGGGTGCCTGCCGTCCGCGCCTGCTCGGTGGGGGTGCCGGACTCGATGCTCGCCCTTGTCCAGCTCTCGCTGGACTCGGTGACGAAACTGCGGCCCTCCTCCGAGGCCATCCAGTCGGCTGCGGTGGCCGGATCGACGCCCGTGCCGTCGGCGGCGAAGTGGGAGGCCAGGCCGACCAGCGCCAGGTCCCAGCCGATGCCGACCGCGCCCGGACCGTACTCGGCCCACCGCTGGTCGTCGACGTGCGCGACGTGTTCCAGCTCGAAACGGGTGCGCCCCGGGCCGGCCTCGCGCAGCCGCACCTCGATCCAGCTCACCTCGCCGCCGAACTCCCAGGTGGCGGCGAAGCCGTGCGGCGGATCGCACCGTTCGACGGTGCCGCCGGCGTTGCCCTCCAGCTGGTACCGGCCGCCGAGGCTCAGGTCACCGGAGACCGGCAGGAACCAGCGGGGTATCCGTTCCGGGTTCGTGCAGGCGTCGAAGACGTCGGCGACGGGTGCGTCGTACGTCTGGGCGATGGTGAGCACCCGCGCCTGCCCGGCGGGGAGCGTACGGTCGCCGACGCGGCGCTCGACGGCGCTGATCTGTCCGGTCACGTCGATCATGGTTCGGTCCTCTCGTCGTCTGTGGTGTCCTCGCGCAGCCGTCGTTCGCGGCGGCCCCGGGCCAGTTCGGTGGCGAGCGCCGCCAGTGGCGGGGTCCAGAAGCGGCGGAACCCGTCCAGCCACGCGTCGATCTCGCGCAGCGGGCCGGGGTCCACGGCGTAGAGGCGGCGGGTGCCCTGGGCGCGCACTGTGGTGAAGCCGTGGTCGCGCAGCACCTTGAGGTGCTGGGAGACGGCGGGCTGGCTGATGCCGAACTCGCGCCGCACGGTCTCGCCGAGCGCGCCGGCGGGCTGCTCGCCGTCGGCGAGCAGCTCCAGGATCCGGCGCCGGACCGGGTCGCCGAGGACGTCGAAGGCGTGCACGACCCTTTGTATCATGCACGGCTTATATAAGCGAGGACTGACGTATCGCGGGGCGCCCGTCGCACCCGGGCGCCCCGCGTACCCCCGTGGGTCAGCCGCCGAGACGGGCGGCGACGGTACGGCGCAGCTCCGGAAGGCGGCCGTGCAGCAGGCCCGGGCACTGCGTGTCGTTGAAGTCCTTGTGCCCGTAGATCTCGGTGGGCGCGATGCCGTACTGCTGGCAGGTGAACGCGCAGAACGTGACCAGGCTGTTCCAGAGCGCCTGGGGCGGCTGCACGTCCACGTAGATGCCGTCGTTCTCGATGCCGATGGCCTGGCTGTTCTGCCCGACGCAGTGCGCGCCCTGCACCATGGTCTGGCCGTGCAGCAGCGCGTAGAGGCTGCCGTGCCGGCCCTCGGTCAGGTAGCCGCCCCGGCTGTTGGTGAAGTGCTGCCCGGAGTCGAGCCAGCCGTTGCCGTCCATGTGCAGGTTCTGGATGTCGCGGGAGTTGCGGTACGCCTGGGCGAGGCTGTAGTCGGTGGTGTTCGGGAACGCCGTGTGGTGGACGATGATCTTGTTCGGCCGGCCGGCCACCACGCTCACCGGCGACGAGGGCGGGCGGGCGCCCCAGGTCGCGCAGTTGGCGATGGTCGGCTGGTCGACCCGGGTGGCGGCGGCCCGCGCGCCGGGGCCGGAGCCGATCTGGGTCAGCG
>NZ_JBXUOV010000351.1:0-2002 GCF_057196585.1 Micromonospora sp. ATLC20 | reverse complement strand
CGGGCTGCGGGTTTGTGGTTGTCGTCGCGGGATTTGTTCGTGCGGCAGAGTGTGGCGGCGTTGGCGGCGGGTCTGGAATCGGGGGAGATCGACCGGCCGGGCCCGGTGCAGCGGCAGGTGGCCGGCCCGGCACCACTGCTTCCGACGCAGTCCCTCTTCCTCACCCACCACCCCGAGGAACCTGATCACTTCAACCAGTTCGTCGTCGTGGAGGTCCCCGCCGAACTCGACACCGCGGCGCTGCGCGCCGCGACTGACGCGCTGCTCGATCGCCATGACGCGCTCCGGATGAGGTACCTGCGCATGGACGGACAGTGGCAGCAGCACAATCTCGCCTCCGAAACCCATGACGTGCTCACCCTGCACGACCTCAGCGACATGGCGCCCGAGGTGGCGCAGGAGGAGGCCGAGCGGCTGACCGCGCGCGCCCATCGCAGCCTGAGCCTGGAGCACGGCCCTCTGGTGCGGGCCGAACTGTTCCGCTACCCGGACCGTCCGGCCGAGCTGTTCCTCGTCGTGCACCACCTGGTCGTCGACGGCGTGTCCTGGCGGATCCTGCTCGACGACCTGTCGTCGGCGTACCAGCAGGCCGCGGCCGGTGAGCCGGTGTTCCTGGGTGCGAAGACCACGTCGCTGCAGGAGTGGGGGATCCGGCTGGCGGCGCACGCTGCCGCCGGCGCCCTCGACGACCAGCGTGCGTACTGGGCTGAAAGGGCCGGCCCGCTCCGCACCCGCATCCCCGTCGACGGCACCGGCAGCCGGCGGGCGGGAGCTGCCTGTACGGTGGTGCGGCGCCTCGACCAGGCCAGTACGCAGGCCCTGCTCACGCGGACTCCGGCCCTGCACCGAGCCCAGATCACCGAGGTCCTGCTGGCCGCGCTCGGCCGGGTGCTGGTGCCCTGGACCGGCGGCGACCAGGTGCGCATCGCGCTGGAGGGGCACGGCCGCGAGGAGATCTTCGACGACGTCGACCTCAGCGGGACCGTGGGATGGTTCACCACCATCTACCCCGTCGACCTGGTCGCGGTGCCCGGCGACAGTTGGGCCACGACGGTGCGGCGGGTCAAGGAACGGCTGCGCGCCGTTCCGGACCACGGTCTCGGCTACGGCGTGTTGCACCAGCTCGATGGCGCCGATCCGTCCGTCGCGGACCGGTGGGAGATCAGCTTCAACTACCTGGGCCAGTGGCAGGCGGGCGGTTCCGGGGAGTTCCGGCTGCGCGCTGCCACCATCGGTCTGGACCAGAGCCCTGCACACGATCGCATGCATCTGCTCGACATCGTGGCCGCGGTCGAGGCCGGCGAGCTGACCGTCACCTGGGTGCACTCACCGGAGATCCACAGCCGGGAGACCGTCGCGGCGCTGGCCGACCAGTTGACCGACGCGTTGCGGGACCTGGCTGCCGACGCCCGGCTGGAGGAGGCCGTCGCGCTGACCCCCGCCGACTTCCCGCTTGCCGGGCTGGATCAGGCGGCGGTGGACGCGGTGGTGGGCGACGGCCGTGAGGTGGAGGACGTGTACCGGCTGACGCCGATTCAGGCGGGGATGCTCTTCCACGCCCTGATGGCCCCGGAGGCGGGCACCTACGTCGGCCGGGTGTCGTTCGTCGTGCAAGGCGTCCGGGATGTGGACGCGTTGGCGCGGGCGTGGCAGGTGGTGGCGGATCGGACGCCGGTGTTGCGGAGTTCGGTGGTGTGGCAGGGGGTGCCGGAGCCGGTTCAGGTGGTGTGGCGGCGGGTGGTGTTGCCGGTGCGCCGGGTGGACTGGTCGGGGTTGCCGGCGGGGGAGCAGGAGGTCGAGGCGCGCCGGTTGTCGGAGGGGGAACGGCTGGCGGGTCTGGATCTGGGGCGGGCGCCGTTGTCGCGGTTGGTGCTGGCGGAACTGGGCGACGACCGGGTTCGCGTCTTTCTGACCTCGCATCATCTGATGTTGGACGGGTGGAGCACGTTCCAGGTGTTGTCGGATGTGTTTGCCGTGTACGGGGCTCTGGTGTCGGGGGCGC
>NZ_JBXUOV010000350.1:0-2037 GCF_057196585.1 Micromonospora sp. ATLC20 | reverse complement strand
GGGCCGGTGGTGGCGGCGAGCGCGGCGGTCCGGCCGGCCGCCTCCTCGACCCGCTCGCGCGCCAGCCGCCCGTCGGCCATCGCCGCGACGATCTCGGCGGCGACCGACTCGACCAGCTCGGCGTCCACCCGGGCGCCGATGCAGAGCAGGTCCGCGCCGGCGGCCAGGGCCCGGACCGCGCCCGCGCCGACCCCGCCCGCGGCGAGCACCGCACCCTTCATCTCCAGCGCGTCGGTGATCACCGCGCCGGTGAAGCCGTACTCGGCGCGCAGGAGGTCGTGCAGGACCGCGCGGCTGAACGTGGCCGGGCCGTCGCCGGTCAGCGCCGGCACGCGGATGTGCGCGGTCATCACCGCGCGGACGCCCGCGTCGACCACGGCGGCGAACGGCGGCAGGTCGCGTTCCCGCAGGACGGCCGGCGGCACGTCGACAGTGGGCAGCTCGTGGTGGGAGTCCGCGACGGTGGCGCCGTGCCCGGGGAAGTGCTTGGCGCAGGCTGCCACACCTGTCGACTGGAGACCGGCGACGGCGGCGGCCGAGTGGACGGCGACCCGCTTCGGGTCCGCCCCGAACGAGCGGGTGCCGATCACCGGGTTCTCGTCGGCGGTGTTCACGTCGACGGTGGGGGCGAGGTCGACGGTGATGCCCAGCGCGGCCAGCTCCGCGCCGATCGCCGCGTACACCCGGCGGGTGAGGGCGGGGTCGTCCACCGCGCCGAGCGCGGCGTTGCCGGGGTACGGGCTGCCGGTGGCGTGTGCCAGCCGGGTGACGTCGCCGCCCTCCTCGTCGATCGCGACGATCACGTCGGGGCGGCCGGCGCGCAGCGCCGCGGTGGACGCCGCGACCTGGGCCGGGTCGTGGATGTTGGTGCCGAACAGGGTGTGCCCGGCGAGCCCGTCGGCGAGCAGGTCGACCGCCCAGTCCGGCGGGACCGGTCCCGGGTACGCGGCCAGCAGCGTGCCCAGCGCGAGCCGGCGCAGTCCTGGATCCAGACCCACGAGTATCCCCTTTCCCTGCCGGGTCGTCCGACCTCCGCGGATGGGGGTGGCCGATACGCTAACGGGCACCCCTCGGCAGGCGTTTTGTGGTTAGAAAACTTTACTGAAAATTGAGGACGACGGCATGAGTGCGACCCGGCTGCCCGGCACCCCCCGACTCCTGCGGGCGCTCAACGACCGTGCGGCGCTGGAGCTGCTGCTCGAACGCGGCCCGCTGACCCGGGCCCGCATCGGTGAGCTGACCGGGCTGTCCAAGGTCACCGCGTCCCAGCTCGTCGAGCGGCTGGAGGAGCGCGGCCTGGTCGCCCGGGTCGGCGAGCAGGCCGGCGGGCGGGGCCCGAACGCCCAGCTCTACGCCGTCCGGCCGAGCAGCGCGTACGTGGTGGGCGTCGAGGTGGGCGCGGAGCGGGTGGTGGCCGCGTGCGCCGACATCACCGGCGCGGTGGCCGGCCGGGTCGAGCAGTCCACCAAGGACACCGACGACCCGGTCGGCGTGGTGCACAACGCCGTGGTCCAGGCGGCGGCCAGTGCCGGTGCGGAGCTGTCCGCCGTCCGGCGCGTCGTGCTCGGCACCCCCGGCCTGGTCGACCCGCAGACCGGCGACATCACGTTCGCGTTCAACCTGCCGCGCTGGCACAGCGGCCTGCTCGCCGCGCTGCGCGAGGACCTGGACACCCCCGTCGTGTTCGAGAACGACGTGAACCTCGCCGCGGTGGCCGAGGCGCAGTCCGGGGCGGCCCGTGGCACCGCCGACTTCGTGCTGGTCTGGGTGGACGCGGGCGTCGGCCTGGCCATCATGCTGGGCGGCCGGCTGCACCACGGCAGCAGCGGCGCGGCCGGCGAGATCGGCTACCTGCCGGTGCCCGGCGCGCCCATCCCGCGCGACGTGTCCAAGCGGGCCAAGCCGGCGTTCCAGCAGCTCGTCGGCGCCGACGCGGTACGCGCGGTGGCCGCCGAGCACGGTTTCGCCAGCCCGGACGCGGCGGAGCAGGGCGTGGCGGGGGCCCGGGCCGCCCCGGTGGTCCGCGCGGCCATCGCC
>NZ_JBXUOV010000349.1:0-2066 GCF_057196585.1 Micromonospora sp. ATLC20 | reverse complement strand
CGCCGGCGCCCGCGCCGCCGGCCGGCGCCAGCAACGCCAGCGGGGGAGCGGGCAGCGGTCCGCCGACACTGGCCCGCAACGCCGGGTACGCGCTCGCGTCCCCGACCAGCACGCCGCCCAGCAGCGTCCGCGCGTCGTCGGAGAGGACCAGCTTCGCGTACGAGCGGGTGGCCGGGTCGGTGTACGTCACGTCGAGGCAGCCGGGGGTGACGCCGTGCGCGTCACCGAACGAGGCCACGTCCACGCCGAGCAGCTTGAGTTTCGTGGCGGTGTCCGCGCCGGGGAACGTGGCCGCGCCGCCGAGCAGCCGGTCCGCGACCACCTCGGCGGTGGCGTACCCGGGCGCGACCAGACCGTGGCAGACCCCGTCGACCGCCGCGCACTCGCCGACCGCCCAGATCCGCTCGTCGGCGGTCCGGCAGGACGCGTCCACCAGCACGCCGCCGCGCGGCCCCAGCGGCAGCCCGGCCGCGCAGGCCAGCTCGTCACGTGGCCGGATCCCGGCGGCCACCACCACCAGCTCCGCGTCGACCGCACGGCCGTCGGCCAGGTCGAGCGCGGCCACAGAGCCGTCCGGGCCGGGGCGCAGCGCCGTGGTGGCCACCCCGAGGTACGGCGTGACGCCCAGCTCCTCGACGTACCGCCGGAGCATCGCGCCGCCCGCCTCGTCCACCTGCACCGGCATGAGCCGGGGTGCGAACTCGACCACGCTGGTGGCGAGCCCGAGCAGCCGCAACGCGTTCGCCGCCTCCAGCCCGAGCAACCCGCCACCGATCACCGCCCCGGTACGGCGGCCCCGGGCGTGCTCCCGGATCGCGGCCAGGTCGTCCAGCGTCCGGTAGACGAAGACGCCTGGCAGGTCGGTGCCGTCGACCGGCGGCACGAACGCGTACGAGCCGGTGGCCAGCACCAGCGCGTCGTACGGGTACTCGCCGGAGGCAGTGGTCACCACCCGCCGTGCCCGGTCGACGCCGGTGGCCGGTTCACCCAGTCGCAGGTCCACTGCGGCGTCGGGGGTGTGCAGGTTCAGTTCGCCGGCGTCCACCCCGTCGAAGACGGCTGAGAGCCGCACCCGGTCGTACGCCGCGCGCCGTTCCTCGGCGAGCACCGTGACCCGCCACCGTCCGTCGGTGTCCCGGGCCCGCAGCGCCTCGACGAAGCGCTGCCCCACCATGCCGTTGCCGACCACCACCAGCCGGCTGATTCGCTCGGTCATGACGCCACCTCCACCGTCTCGCGTACCTCGTCGGTTGTGGACGGATCCGCCTCGGCGAGCCAGGCGGCGATGCCGGCCACCGCGTCCCGGCAGCTGCCGCAGCCGGTGGCGGCCCGGGTCGCCGCGGACAGCTCCACCGCCGTCCGGGCGCCCGCCCGCCAGCACGCCACCAGCTCGCCCTTGCTCACGTCGTTGCACCGGCACACTGTCGCGGCGTCCGGCATCAGCGCCGGTGACGCGGCCGGTCCGGCCGGCGCCTCGCCGAACGCCCGGCCGAGCAGCAGCGAGCGCCGGTCCGCCGGCACCGGCGCGCCCCTGTCGAACAGCTGCACCACGGTGCCGACCGCCGGGTTGTCGCCGAGCAGGATCGCGCCGGTCAGCCGCTCGTCCCGGATGCGCAGCCGGGCGTAGGTGCCCCGGGCCGGGTCGGCGAAGGTCAGCTCCTCGACCGGCCCGTCCGCGTCGCCGGTCCCGTCCACGTCGCCCATCGCGGCCAGGTCGATGCCGGCCGCCTTGAGCCGGGTCACCGCCGGCCGGGGCCGGTACCGGGCCAGCGGGTCCGCGCCGGTCAGCACGTCGGCCACCACCCGGGCCTGCGCCCAGGCCGGCGCGACAAGCCCGGTCAGCGTCCCGTCGTGCTGGGCGCAGTCGCCGATCGCCGAGATCCGCCTGTCGCTCGTCCGCATCCGGTCGTCCACCACCACGCCCCGCTCGACGGCGAGTCCGGCCGCCGCGGCGAGCGCGGTGTCGGGGCGTACCCCGCAGCAGAGCACCAGCAGGTCGGCGTCGAGCGGTTCGGCGTCGCCCAGGTGCAGGCGGACGCCGCCGGCGCCGGCGCTCACGGCGGTGG
>NZ_JBXUOV010000348.1:0-2073 GCF_057196585.1 Micromonospora sp. ATLC20 | reverse complement strand
CCCGCGCGGCGGCCGAGCACGCCCGCCGCGCCGACGAGCTGTGGCGGGCCGGGCGATGACGAGGGTACGGCGGGAGCTGCTGCGCTGGTCGCTGCTGGCCGCCGCGGCGGCGGTGCTCGTGGTGTTCCTGGTGGCGCAGCGGCAGAGCGTGGAGGTCAGCTACGGGCGTTCCCCGTCGGCCGCCGCGCTGCCGGAGGGCTCGGCCGGGGAGCTGAGCGACGCGAGCGTGCCGTCGGTCGAGGAGATGACGGCGCTGGTCGCCGCCGAGCCGGTGGTGCGGCTGCCGGGGGCGGTCGCGCGCTGGGACGAGCAGCGGGTCCGGGCCGCCATCGGTGACCGGGGCACGCGCATCCTGGTCGCCCCGCCCGGTCTGGACGAGGCCGAACGCCGGCGGGTCAAGGACGTGGAGAACGCGGAGATCCGGATCGTCGGCACCGAGGTCAGCGGTGGCCTCTACGTGGCGTCGCCGGACGACCTGCCGGGCTGGCGGGCCCGGTTCGCCACACACGACGTGACCGGCTCGGTGCTCGCGCTGCTGGCCGCGCTGCACGACCAGCCGACCCCGCCGGACGGCGACGACCTGCGCTGGCGGGAGCCGACCGGTCCGGAACTGGCCCCGATGGTCACCGCGTTGCGGGCCACCGGCCGGTACGTGGGCGCCGGAGCCACGCTGACCCGCCTGCCGGAGAAGGCGGCTGGTACCGCGTTCCCGGACGGCGCCTGGTTCGTGGTGCTGCCCGCGCAGCCGTACGGGGAGCCGCTGCCCGCGTACGGGCCGGCGCTGCACCGGCTCGCCCCGGACCAGCCGCTCGTGGTGATGTACGGCGACTGGATCGAGTACCACGGTCCGGACGCTGCGGAATTCGCCGAGGTGGCCACCGCGAGCTTCTACGCCCAGTTCGGCGGGCGGATCGGCCGTTACGCCTATCCCCAGCAGAACGTGCTCGGCACGTATCTGGCCCAGGTCACCGACGTGCGGTACGCGGGGCTGTTCGACCGCCCGCTGCCGTACCGGCCGTTCGACCCGCTGCGGGTGGCGCTGCCGGTGCTGCCCTGGCTCTTCGCCGCGTGCGTGGCGGGTTTCGTGGTGCTGTCCATCCGTACCGTGCGGGGGTCCGGCCGCCGCCCGGCCGACGTCGGCCCCGGTGGCACGCCGGCCCGGCTGGCCGGGCTCTCCGCGCTGGCTGTGGAGTTGTCGCTGCTGACCGACGCGCGCAGCGACCCGGCGCTGGTCCGGGGCGTGGGCCGGTTGCGGGCGGCCCGGGACGCCTTCGACGAGGGGTTGCCCGACCGGCACGTACGCGAACTGCTCGCCGATGCGGCGGCCGAGCTGGACGACGTGGCCCGGGACGTGCGGATGCCCGGCTACCGGCCGGACGTCTACCTGCGGGCGAGGCTGTCGTGAGCCGCGTCGCGAACCGGCCCCGACAGGCGGCGGAGCGTCGTGGCGGGACGGCGACCGGCCCGCGCCGGCTGCTGGGCCGGCTGGTCGGTACCGCGTTCGGCCGGGCGGTGCTCGCCTGCCTGGCGCTGGCCGGCTGGGCACTGTGGACCGGCGGCGTCCTGGACGGGCCGATCGCGCGGCAGGTACGCGGCTCCTCGGTCTACGCGGCGCCCGGCGTGGACCTGGACCGGGCCGCCGCCGAACGGGTGATCGGCAACCGGCGGCTGGTGGTGCTGATCATGGAGCCCGGTGCCGACCTGCGGGAGGCGTGCGACGACACCGAGCGCGCCGCCCAGGGCACACTGGTGCTGGCGATGAGCCGCGACGGTGAGGACTGGGACACCTACGGCTGCTCCCGCCTTGGTGGTGACCTGGGCCGGGCCGTGGTCACCGAGACCACCATCGGCCGGGGCGCTGACGCGTTCGTGGACCGGCCGGTCGAGGCGCTGAAGGTGATCGTGCTCAACTACGACCGGCTGGTCCGGGCCGGTCTGGTGCCGGACGGTGCTCGTACCATCAGCCCGTCGCTGCCCCGGTACCTGCTGGCCGGCGGCGCGGTGGCCGGGGTGGTCGCCGGTGCGGCGGTGCTCTGGCTGGGCGGCCGGCGGGCCGGGCGGCTGGCCGACGCC
>NZ_JBXUOV010000347.1:0-2117 GCF_057196585.1 Micromonospora sp. ATLC20 | reverse complement strand
GCCCGACTGGACCGGGTCCGCCGCGGCGGACTGGCCGTTGCCGGTGCGGCTGGGCGCCGGGCTGCTCGACGCGGCGCTCGCCGACGCCTCCGGTGACGCCCGGCGCGCCGGGCGGCTGCTGGAGGAGGTGCTGGCGCTCGCCGAGCCGGACGGCTTCCGGCGCGTCTTCACCCGCGCCGAACCGGGGGTACGGGACCTGCTCGCCGCGCGCCTGGACTCCGGCACCGCGTACTGGGCCACGGTGAGCGAGCTGGTGCGCGGCGTGGACGCGCAACCGGTGGCCGCGACTGCCGACGGTCCGGCCCGGACGCTCGACGAGCCGCTCACCGAGCGGGAGCTGACCATCCTGCGCTATCTCCAGAGCATCCTGTCCAACGTGGAGATCGCCGCCGAGCTGTCATTGTCGGTGAACACGGTGAAGACTCACGTGCGCAACATCTACCGCAAGCTCGACGCGACCCGCCGGCGGGACGCCGTCCGGCGGGCGCGCGAGCTGCGGCTGATCTGACCGTCAGCCGTCGTCGGTGGCGGCGTCCACCACTGCCAGCAGTTCGGCCAGGTCGTAGCCGCCGTCGTGCCGGACGTCGTTGACGAACAACGTCGGCGTGCCGTCGACGCCGCTGCGGATGCCGCCGACGAAGTCCTGCCGGACCCGGTCGGCGTACTCCTGCCGGCCGACCTCCGCGGAGATCTCCTCCGGCGACAGGCCGATCTGCTCCACGCCCAGCGACAGGTGCACCGGGTCGAGCTGGTCCTGGTGCTGGTAGAGCCAGTCGTACATCTCCCAGAACCGGCCCCGGGCGGCGGCGGCCTCGGCGGTCTCCGCGGCACTCTCCGCGTACGGGTGGACGTTGGTGATCGGGAAGTGCCGGTACGCCAGGCGCACCATGTCGGCCCGCTGGCGCAGCACCTCGGCCAGGTTCGGGTACGCGGCACCGCAGAACCGGCACTGGAAGTCGCCGTACTCGACGACGGTGACCGGCGCGTCCACCGGCCCGCGGACATGGTCTCGGTCGGTCACCGGAACCCGCAGCCGCGCGGTGGTGACCTGAAGTGGCGTGGTCATCCGGCACTCACCCGCCGATCCGAGTCGGATCACTCATGCCGCCCACGATGCCCGCGGCCCGGGTGAGGCGGGCTCACCCGGGCGGGGTGGTTCCGCCTCATCGCACGGCGAGGTGGTTGCGCACCTCCCGGATGCCTGGTGCGTTCCACACCACCCGCTCGATCTCCTCGCGTTCGCCGGGCGAGTGGACCCGTCCGTCCAGCAGCACCGTGTCGCCGTGCACCCGCACGTCGACCTCCTCGGCCTCGGTGGCGCGGTTGCGGGCCAGCGCGTCCACGATCCGCTCGGCCAGGTCACCGCCGTCGGCGCGCACCGCGGGGCGTACCGCGATGCCGTTGCTCACCCCGCACACGCCGGTGAGCCGGGCGACCGAGCGTTCGGCGGCCCGCCGCTGGTACTCCCACTCGACCTCGCCGTGCAGCGTGACCCAGCCGTCGGCAACCGTCACCTGCAACGCCTCGATCGGCACGAACGCGTCCCACTCCAGCGCCCGTACGGCCGCGACGGCGATCTCCGGGTCCTCCCGCCCGGCCGCGGTGTCGATCCGGACGGCGAGGTCGTTGGCGACCGCGCGGACCCGGGCGACCCGGTGCGCGGCCCGCTCGGCGGCCCACTTCTTGGCGTAGCTGTCGACCCGGCCGGCGAGCGTCACCACGCCCTCGGTGACGGTCACCCCGATCTCGTCCGCGCCGACCCGCGGTTCCCAGGTCAGCTCGTCGAGCACGGCGGACTGGATGTCCCGGTCGGTACGGGTGATCGTGTCGGTGGTCATCCGGCTCTCCCTCCCGTCGATCGCGGCACGGGCACGTGGTCCCGCACCCGCGATCCTGCGCCCGCCCCGGGTGAACGGGCCTCACCCGCTGCGGGTGAGGCAGCACGACGGCCGCCCCCGGAAGTCCCGGGAGCGGCCGTCGTCGTGTCGTACGGGGGGTCAGCCGTCCAGGCCGGCGGGCGAGTTCGGCCGGTCCACGTCCACGAACTCGATCTCCTCGGCGGCGCGGTCCCGGCTGCCGGCGGCGCGCGCCGCGGTGCCGGCGGCCCAGCCGATCGC
>NZ_JBXUOV010000346.1:0-2122 GCF_057196585.1 Micromonospora sp. ATLC20 | reverse complement strand
GGCCCGTACCCCGCACAGGCCCGCGACCGGCGCGCCGCCTGACGGCCCGCCGCGCGGGTCTCCGGGTCGCGGCGTCCTTCGGCAGTCCGGTCCCGGCCGGTCGCGGTCCCGGCCGGTCCGCGGCGGTCGTGGTGTCAGCGGGCCCGGCGGTCGCGGGCGTCGCCGGACCAGGCGGCGACCAGGTCCTCCCGGGCGCGGGCCACGCGGGAGCGGATGGTGCCCACCGGGCAGCCGCACACCTCGGCCGCCTCGGCGTAGGACAGGCCGAGCACCTGGGTCGCCACGAACGCCTCCCGCCGGTCCGGCGCCAGCGTGGCGATGAGACCGCGCAGCACCACGCCGTCGTCCCCGCCGCCGGTCACCGCGCCGGCCGCCTCGGCGGCGGCCTGCCAGTCCGGCAGCGCGGCCACCCGGGGCCGGGCGGTCGCCGCCCGCACATGATCCACCGCGACGCGGCGGGCGATCGTGAAGATCCAGGTACGCGCCGACGACCGGCCCGCGAAGCCGGGCAGGCTGCGCAGCGCGCGCAGGAACGTCTCCTGGGCCAGGTCGTCGGCCTCGGCCGGCCCGGCCAGATGAGCGAGGAAACGCCACACCGGCGCCTGGAGGGCCCGCACGAACGCGGCAGCGGCCAGCTGGTCGCCCCGGGCGGCGCGGCGCGCCCACCCGGTCACCTGCTCGTCGTCGGCGTCCAGGCTCATCCGCGGCCGGCCCGCCGATCCGGCATGCTCATGCCGGACGGTACGGATGCGCGCCCCGCTCGGTTCATTCCGCGTCCCTCCTGCCGGCGCCGCAGTGCCGCTCGCCCTCCGGTTGGTCGGTCGGCGGGCCGGGAAAGTTCCCTCGCCGTCAGTCGTCGACGGACACGGTGACCGGGCCGACCCGCAGCACGCCGTCGGTGAGCGGGGCGCACCGGACGCCGCCGCGGCGGCGCATCGCCTTCCACGTACCGGGGGCGACCACCACGTCGAGCCAGGCGCAGGGCGGCGCGGCCCGGTGCACCCGCAGCCGGACCGGGCCGTCGCCGGAGTCGAGCGTGAGCACGCGGCCCACCAGATCGTCCACCGGGATGCCCTCGGTGAGCACGTTGCGCCGCAGCTGGGTGAGGTCCGCGCCGGGCGGCAGCGACTCCCGCGCGATCAGCGTGACGCTCGCCTGCCGGTGCGCGGGGCGGCCGAAGTAGCGGTCACCGACGATGCCGAGCCCGGCGCATAGCTCCACCCGGTCCACCAGTTCACCAGGTGGCGCGGGGGCGGGTCCGTCCGCCGGGCGGCCCACGTACCGGTGCACGGGTGAGGCCAGCAACTGGACGATCCGCGGCATGCCCCGAAGTCTAATCGCGGGCATACCACCGCCAAACCGGACGATAGCCGCGCTCACGTATCCGGGCTCTTCGCAGGGCGTTGTACCAGGTGTGACGGCGAGGCGACCCGACGCGATCGGGGCTCATCCGCAGCGGCGACTGGCCTGGGCGCGGCGCGAGAACGAGCGCCGGCGTCAGGCGTACGAGGCGGCGGCCCGGATCTGGCGCCGCCGCGCCGAC
The DNA here is from genome assembly GCF_057196585.1 of Micromonospora sp. ATLC20. NCBI lineage: Bacteria > Bacillati > Actinomycetota > Actinomycetes > Micromonosporales > Micromonosporaceae > Micromonospora > Micromonospora sp. ATLC20. The sequence continues at coordinate 579 of NZ_JBXUOV010000346.1, read as the reverse complement.
CACCTCGACCGCCTGACGATGGAGGCGGCGGGCTTCCGCGGCTGCGCACTGCCCGGCACCGCACTGCCGGTGCCGCTGGACGACGGCGAGGTCGTCTACCGCATCCTGCCCACAGTCGACCTGGTCGAGGTCACGGCCCGGCACCTGCCCGGGCTGCCCGTGCCGGGTCGCACGCTCGCCGGCTGTCTCGACCCGGCCGACGGCCCGCTGCCGGCGGGACTACGCGTGGTGGACAGCGGCGCCGCCGTGGTGACCGACCGGCGCGTGGCCTTCGCCGGGCACGACGCCCGGCGGAACTGGCCCCTGCGGGACGTACGCGGTCTCGGGCACCACCCGGACCGTCCGGTCACCCTGCTGCACGACGCCGACGGCGGCGCCCCGGCGGGCCTGCGCCTACCCGCCCCGGGCGCGGCGAACGCCAGGTTCTACCTCACCCTGGCCCACGCCGACGCCACCGGTACGCGGGAGGCGTTCGTCGAGGACGTCGAGGCGCTGCGGTCCGCCCACCGGGCCACCCGGCCCCGGCCGCCGCGGCCGCTCGGCCCGTGGGACGCCCCGGCCGACCGGGCACTCCCCCAG
>NZ_JBXUOV010000345.1:0-2144 GCF_057196585.1 Micromonospora sp. ATLC20 | reverse complement strand
GTCCAACATGCAGCTCGTCGCGCGGGCGGTGGGGGGGGGGCCCCCCCCCCCCCCCCCCCCCCCGCCCCCCACCCCCCCCCCCCCCCCGCCCCGCCGCGCCCGCCCCCCCCCCGGCCCGAGGGCGGCCCGGAGGGTGCGGGCGGCGCGGCGCCGACCGGTGGGACCGGCGGGCTGACCGGGATCGAGTCCGGCGCGCCGGGCCGGCTCAGCGCAGCCGTGGGATCGTGCGGCGGCCCGACGCGGGCCGAGCCGCTCGCCGGGCCGGAGCCGTGATGCAGCGGGCCGGGGCCGTGGTGGGGCGGGCCGACGCGGGCGGACCCGGTGGCCGGAGAGGGACGATGAGGGACGTTGGCCCCCGGGACGGACACCCGTCCGGTGGCCCCGCCGGAACCGGAACCGGCGGACCCACGCCCGTCAACCCTCTCGGGGCGGTAGTGTGAATCTTCCCTCCCCACGGCCCCCTCCTCCCCGCTCGAAATCGCCTTGGGCGACACTACTTCGGTCCGAACACTATGCGGCGGCCGGAGCCGACGGGGGGCGTTCACCCCGCGCCGGGGGTGAGCCGCTGGTTTCCGTTAGCCAGCGTGGGCAAACGAGGGAGCGTGGAAGATGGATTTCGACGTCACGGTTGAGATCCCCAAGGGTCACCGGAACAAGTACGAGGTAGACCACGCGACCGGCCGCATCCGGCTGGACCGCACCCTCTTCACCTCCACGCAGTACCCGGCCGACTACGGGTTCATCGAGGGCACCCTGGGCGAGGACGGCGACCCGCTGGACGCGCTGGTGCTGGTGCCGGAGCCGACGTTCCCGGGCTGCCTGATCCGCTGCCGCACCATCGGCATGTTCCGGATGACGGACGAGAAGGGCGGCGACGACAAGGTCCTCTGCGTGCCCTACGAGGACCCGCGTCAGGAGCACCTGCGCGACATCCACCACCTGGGCGAGTTCGACCGGCTGGAGATCCAGCACTTCTTCGAGGTCTACAAGGACCTGGAGCCGGGCAAGTCGGTCGAGGGCGCGACCTGGGTGGGCCGGGTCGAGGCCGAGGCGGAGATCGCCGCGTCGTACCGGCGCGCCAAGGAGGCCGAGGAGCGCGGCGAGACGCTGCACTGACGATCATGCTTGCCGGGGGCCCGGGTCGCGCGTCGCGACCCGGCCTCCGCGTGTTCAGGCGAGCAGGTCGCGGGCCCGGTCGTAGAGGCCGAGCACCGCGCAGGCCACCGGCACCACAGCGACCACGAGCGCGGTGTCGGTCAGATCGGCCAGCCGGCCGAGGTACGGGGAGACGGGCCGCCGGGCGTACGTGGCGCCGGCGGTGACCGCCGTCAGGGCCAGGGCCAGCCCGCCCACAGTCAGCGCGAGCCGGGCACCCGGACCGGCTCGGCCGGCCAGCACCACCCCCAGCAGCGCGAACCCGGTCAACCCGGCGACGATCGCCGGCACCCGGTGCCGTACCGCCACGAACAGGCGGGAGCGCAGCAGCAGCACCCCGCAGGCGACGGCGGCGAGCAGCAGCCCGGCGGTCCGGCCGACGGAGACGAGCACCGCGACCGCGCCGACGGCGAGCACCGCGTGGCCGAGCAGCATCCCGGTGAGCACCTCCTCGGCGCGCGCCACCGCCGCGTGCACCCGGCCCCGGTCCGGCAGGTCCCGGGTGCCGGCCGGGCTGGGCAGGGTGAGCGGCGGCAGCGGCAGCTTGCCGACCCGGATGGCCAGCAGCGGCAGCCCGCCGAGCGCGAACACCAGCACGGCGAGCAGGACAGCGGCGGTGCCGTCCGGGTCGAGCAGCAGCCCGCCGAGCGCTGCCGCCACGCCGGCCACGCCGACTGTCACCCCGGCCACGAAGACGCGGGACCGGCTGGCCACGCCGAGCAGGCCGAGCACCGCCACCAGCAGCAGCGCCACCGAGCCGACAAGCAGTTCCGGGGCACCCACCCAGCGCAGGCCGGGGATCGGGCCGACCGGATCGCCGGACGCGACCGCGAGCGCACCGGCCACCGCGGCCCAGGGCAGCGCGTACCCGCCGAGCGTGGCGCCGACCGGCCCGTCCCCGTACGCCCGGGACGCCGCGGTGGCGGTGAGCACCAGGATCAGGGCGACCGCCGCGGCGACCGGCCAGCCGCGCGCGCCCGGCCCGGCCG
>NZ_JBXUOV010000344.1:0-2236 GCF_057196585.1 Micromonospora sp. ATLC20 | reverse complement strand
CAAAAACCACAACCGCTGCTGCGCAAACGACAACGGCAAACCCTCACCCCGCGCCACCACCGGAATACCCCCACCCACCACACGCCCGGACTGCTCAATCTCGGCGGCCAGGGCGCTGACCGTGGGCAGATCGAACAGGCGGCGCAGGGGCAGGTCGACTCCGAGAACGTCGCGGATCATCGATGCGATCCGGATGGTGCGGATGGAGTCACCGCCGAGCGAGAAGAAGTTGTCCTCGACGCCGATGCGGGGTGCCTCGAGCACCTCGGCCCAGATGGCCGCGACCGCCCGTTCGACAGAGGTGCGGGGCGCCACGAACACCGCCACGGCGTCCGTAGCGAGATCGGCCGTCTCCAGCGCACGGCGGTCCAGCTTGCCGCTGGGGGTCAGCGGCAGGTCGTCACGCAGCAGTACCAGGCCCGGGACCATGTGCTCGGGAAGGTGCTCTCCCAGGTGTTCCTGGAGCTCGGCCGCGACCGGTGACCGTCCGTCGGCGGCCACGACGTGAGCGACCAGCCGCCGTCCGCCGCTGGAGTCGGCCGGTGCGGTCACCGCCGCCCGCTCGACCTCCGGGTGCCGTTCCAGCACCGCCTCGATCTCGCCCAGCTCGATCCGGAAGCCGCGCACCTTGACCTGGTCGTCCAGCCGACCGCGGTACTCGATGACGCCGTCCGCCCGCCGCCGGGCCAGGTCACCGGTGCGGTAGAGGCGGCCATCCGATCCGTCGAACGGGTCCGGCACGAAGCGCGCAGCCGTCAGCTCCGGCCGGTTCAGATACCCGAGGGCGAGCTGGACGCCCCCGATGCACAGCTCACCCTCGCTGCCCGGCACCACCGGCGCCAGATCGGCGTCCAGGATGTAGATCGAGGTGTTCCAGACCGGCCTGCCGATCGGAACGGTGCCGTCCAGGTCGCTGTCCACGCACTGGTGGTACGTTACGTCGATCGACGCCTCCGTCGGGCCGTAGAGGTTGTGCAGCGGGGCATCCAGCACCTCGCGATAACGCCGCCACAGCTCCGCGGGCAGCGCCTCTCCGCTGCAGATCACCCGCCTGAGCGTCTCGATCCCGACGACAGCCGGCGTGTCCACGAACGCGCGCAGCATCGACGGCACGAAGTGCACGGTGGTGATCCGTTCCCGCCGGATGAGGTCGGCCAGGTACTCCGGGTCGGCGTGCCCGTCAGGCCGGGCCACCACGAGCGCGGCGCCGGTAATGAGCGGCCAGAAGAACTCCCATACCGAGACGTCGAAACTCGACGGGGTCTTCTGCAGAACCCGGTCGTCAGCAGCGAGACCGTACTCGTCCTGCATCCAGAGGAGGCGGTTCACCACGCCGGCATGCGGCACGACGACACCCTTGGGGCGGCCGGTGGAGCCCGAGGTGTAGATGACGTAGGCAGGGCTGTTCCGATCGAGTCCGCTCCGGTCGACCGCACCGGTGGGAAGGCCGTCCAGGAGGGTGCCGGTCGTCTCGGTGTCGAGCAGGACGACAGTGCTCCGCCCCGACGGCAGGATCTTCTCGGTTCGGCTGTCGGTCAGCACCACACGGGGACCCGCGTCGTCGAGCATGAGCGCGAGGCGCTCGGCAGGGTAGTCCGGATCGAGCGGAAGATAGGCGCCGCCGGCCTGGTGGACCGCGTACAGGGCGACGACCAGCTCGATGCACCGGGGCAGCGACACGGCAACCAGGTCACCGGGGCCCACGCCGAGCTCACGCAGGTGGTGCGCGAGCTGGTTGGCCCGGGCCGCGAAGGCCGCGTACGTGAGCGTCCGCCCTTCGAAGAGCACGGCCGGCGCGTCGGGGGTACGCCGGACCTGGGCGTCGAAGAGGTCCGGCAGGCATTCCGGCCCGATCGGCACCAGGGCGCCGTTGTGCCGGCCGACGGCCTCCCGCTGTTCCTCCGCGGTGAGCATCGGCACGGCGCCCAGCGAGCCGGCGGCATCCTCGGCGGCAAGCCCTTCGATGATCCGCCCGAGGTGGGTGACCATCCGCCGGATCGTCGTCTCGTCGAACATCCGGGGGTCGTACGCGAGCGTGAGCGCCAGTCCGTCGCCCGGGTACGCCAGCAGGTTGAGGGGGAAGCTGGTGGCTTCCGTGCCCGCCAGGCCGATCATCCGCAGACCGTGTTCGGCACCGAGACCGAGGTCGGCGGGGTAGTTCTCGAAGACGACGATGCTGTCGAACATCGGCGAGCCGGCCGGCACCTCGCTCCAGCTCTGGATGTCCGCCAGCGCC
>NZ_JBXUOV010000343.1:0-2244 GCF_057196585.1 Micromonospora sp. ATLC20 | reverse complement strand
GGGCGGCATGGCCGCGCCGGGCGACCCGGCCGAGCCCGGCGACGCGGCCGAGCCCGGTGACGCCGACGCACCGGGCGACGTCGGCCGGGCCGAGTTCGACAGGCACGACGCGGTGACCGCAGCGCTGGTCGCCGTGGCCCAGCACCGGCCGGTCGCGGTGGTCCTCGACGACCTGCACTGGGCCGACCCGGCGTCGCTGCGGCTGCTCCAGTTCGTCACCCAGCACGCCTGGTTCGAGCGGTTGCTGCTGATCGGCACCTACCGGGACGCCGAAGTCGAATCCGGCGACCACCCGCTGCGGCAGTGGCTGCTGCCGCTCACCGCCAAGGCCACCACCGTCACGCTCGCCGGGCTGGGCCGCGCCGAGGTGGCCGCCCTGATGGCCCGCACCGCCGGCCGGGAGCCCGACGCGAGCCTCGTCGACGAGGTGCACCGGCGCACCGGCGGGAACCCCTTCTTCGTGGAGCAGACCGCCCGGCTCTGGCACACCCACGGCCTGACCGACACCGTCGCCCCCGGCGTACGGGAGGTGGTGCGCCGCCGGCTCGACCAGTTGCCCGCCGGAGTGGTCGAGGCGCTCACGGTGGCCGCCGTGCTCGGCCGCGAGTTCGACGGGCGGACGCTCGCGGCCTGCGTACCCGCTCCGGTCGCGCAGGTCGACCGGCTGCTCGGCCGCGCCGCCGCGGCCCGGCTGGTGCTGCCCCGCGACGGCGGCCGGTTCGTCTTCGTGCACGACCTGGTCCGCGAAACGCTCTACGACGGGCTCGCCGACGACGAACGGCGGGCCCGGCACGCGGCGGTGGTCCGGGCCGTCTACCGATCGGACGCGCTCGCGGGCGCGCTCAGCCCGGCCCACCTGGCCCGGCACGCCTGGCTGGCCGGCGCCGAGCTGGACCCGGAACGCGCCGGTGACCTGCTGGTGGCCGCCGCCCGCGACGCCGGGGGCCGGATCGCCGTGGACGAGTCGGTACGGCATTACCGGCGCGCGCTCGAGCTGACCGGCGAGCCCGGCCGGCGGGTCCGGGTGCTGCTGGAACTGGCCGGGCTGTTGCACCACGCCGGCCCGCCGGCCGAGGTGGAGCGGCTGCTGGCCGAGGCCGCCGCGCTGGCGAGGGAGCTCCCCGATCCCGGCGTGCTGACCCGGGTGGCGCTCATCGCCCACCGGCAGCACTCCGCCACCCGCCGCCGGCTCGACGCCGCCGAGCTGGTCCGGGAGGCGTACCGGCGGCTGATCGCGGAGCCGGACCTGGAACGGCCGGTACGCGCGCTGGTCACCGACCTGATCACCGCCACCGAGACGCTCGCCCGGCACGGCCGCGACGACGAGGCGCTCACCTTCAGCCTGTGGGCCCGCCACGACACGACCTGGGGGCTCGGCACCGCGCAGGAGCGAGCAGTGGTCACCGCCGAGATCCGGGAGGTGGCCCGCCGCAGCGGCGACCGGGAGACCGAGCTGTGGGCCACGGCGCTGCGCTGGGTCGCGCTGCTGGAGCTGGGCGATCCGGGTTACCGGCAGGAGCTGACCGCGTTCGTGACCGGCGCACGACGCGACGACGTGGCCCGGCAGCGGGTGGCGGCGATCGCGGACACCGCCATCATCGCCGCCTTCCAGGGCGACCTCGCCGCCGCCGAGGCGGGCTTCGCCGAGGCGGAGGGCTACCGCGAGCCGGGGCACTCCGACCACGCGTTCATGACGCACCACATGCGCTGGTCGATTCTGCTGCTGTACGGCCGCCTCGCCGAGGCCGAGGCGGTGCTCGACCGGGTGGGCACCGGGCACCCGCAGGCCGAGCTGCTCCGGGCGATCACCGCGGCCGAGCGCGGCGACGCGGCCACGGTGCTGCGGCTCACCGCCGCGATCGAGGCCGCGGGAACCGCGTACCCCCGGTCGGTGTCGCCGTTGTGGCTGCGCCTGCGGGCGCAGGCGGCGGCAGTGGACGGCGACCCGGCGCGGTGCGCGGCGGTGCGGGCCGACCTGACCCCGCACCGCGGGCAGTGGGCGGCGGCGTTGTTCGGCTGCGACATCGGCGGCCCGGTCGATCTGTGGCTGGCCGGTGTGGACGCGGCCGAGGGCCGGTGGGACGCGGCGGTCGACTGCTACGCGGCGGCCCGGGACGCCGCGGACCGGCTGGGCGCCCGGCCCTGGTCGGTGCTGGCCCGGGCCGGTCTGGTGGGCGCGCTCGCCGGGCGCGACGGGCCGGGCGACGCGGCCGAGGCGCGGCGACTGCGGGCCGAGACGGTGGC
>NZ_JBXUOV010000342.1:0-2269 GCF_057196585.1 Micromonospora sp. ATLC20 | reverse complement strand
GCCCGGCAGTGGTCGCCCACCCCGCCCCGCAGCCCCGTCCGCCGGTGGCGCCGCGCGGCGCGGCCCCCGTCCCGCAGCCGCGCCCCATGCCTCAGCGCAACCCCCTGGGGTACGCGCGACCGCCCGCCGCCGCCCCGCCCCGGCGCTCCCGGTCCGGGCTCTGGACGACGGCGATCGTGGTGGCCGTGCTGGTCATCCTCTGCTCGGGCGTGATTTCGTTCCTGTACCGGAAATACGGTGATACCGCAGCCGCGCCGGCGAGTGTGAGCGTGACCACCGGCGCGGTGCGGGCGTACGGAGGCGACTATCCGGTCCGCACGTCGTACCGTCGTGAGGTACGCCTCCTGTCGGCCGGCGGCGGTACGACGACGAGCGAAGGACGAGAGACGCGATGACAGCGCAGGCCCGCCTGCTCGGTGGCAGGTATCAGGTCGGCGAGCTGCTGGGCTACGGCGGCATGGCCGAGGTGCACCGCGGCCGTGACCTCCGGCTCGGGCGGGATGTCGCGATCAAGATGCTCCGTACCGATCTGGCCCGGGATGCCACGTTCCAGATGCGGTTCCGCCGTGAGGCGCAGAACGCCGCCTCGCTCAACCACCCGGCGATCGTCGCCGTCTACGACACCGGCGAGGAGACCGCCCCCACGGGCGAGACCCTGCCGTTCATCGTGATGGAGTTCGTCAACGGCCGGACCCTCAAGGAGGTTCTCGGCGTCGAGGGGCGGCTCCAGCCGCGCCGGGCGCTGGAGATCTGCGCCGACATGTGCGCCGCGCTGGAGTTCAGCCACCGGCACGGGATCATCCACCGGGACATCAAGCCCGGAAACGTGATGCTCACCCAGACCGGCCAGGTCAAGGTGATGGACTTCGGCATCGCCCGGGCGCTGGCCAGCGGCGCCACCACGATGACGCAGACCAGCGCGGTCATCGGCACCGCGCAATACCTCTCCCCGGAGCAGGCGCGCGGCGAGGCGGTCGACGCCCGCTCCGACGTCTACGCGGCCGGCTGCGTGCTGTTCGAGCTGCTCTGCGGCCACCCGCCGTTCGTCGGGGACAGCCCGGTCAGCGTCGCGTACCAGCACGTACGGGAGCAGCCGCCGACGCCGAGCACGATCAACCCGGACGTCAACCCCGCAGTCGACGCCATCGTGCTCAAGGCGCTGTCGAAGAACCCGCTCAACCGCTACCAGAGCGCCGGCGAGATGCGGGCGGACCTGCTCCGCGCCGCCGCCGGCCGGCCGGTGCTCGCCACCCCGGTGATGCCGGCCGACGAGACCATGCCGATGGGTGCCGCCGCTGGTGGCGGCTACCACCAGGCGCAGCAGACCCAGATGATGGGCCCGCAGACCCGCCAGCAGCCGGCGGCGCGGGTCGGTGACCCGGGCAAGCGCAAGACCTCGTCCTGGGTCATCGCCGCGTTCGCCGCGCTCGGCGTGCTCGCGGTGATCGCGCTCGGCACCGCGCTCTGGCTCAACCAGGCCGGCAACGAGAAGGTGTCGGTGCCGCAGGTGGTGGGCCGTACGCAGGCCGAGGCGCAGGCGGCGCTCACCCAGGCCGGGCTGCGGTTCGCCACTGGTGACCCGGTGCAGAACACCAACTGCCAGAAGGGCTCGGTGGTCGACCAGAGCCCGTCGTTCGGCCAGCGGGTGGAGAAGGACACCGAGGTCACCGTCAACGTCTGCACCGGCCCCGGCCAGGTGACCATCCCCACCAACCTGAAGGGTGGCACGTTCGACGCCGCGAAGGACCGTCTGACCGAACTCGGGCTGACCCCGGTGCGCGAGAACGTCAACAGCAGCCTGCCGGAGGGTCAGGTCGTCGACGTCTCGCCGAACGAGGGCAGTGCGGTCGCCGAGGGCAGCAAGGTGACGCTCAAGGTCTCCCGGGGCAACGTCAGCGAGGTGCCGAACGTCCGCGGCTACACCGAGGACCAGGCGAAGCAGCGGCTCAAGGAGGCCGGCTACGTGGCCCGGGTCCAGGAGGGCGACGAGGTCGACCCGGCCGAGGCGGGCAAGGTGAGCAGCCAGTCGCCGGCCGCGGGGACCAGCCTGGCCAAGGGCGAGCGGGTGACCATCCGGGTCGACGTGCCGCGTGAGGAGGAGCCGACCAGCCCGACGCCAAGCGGCTCCCCCAGCACGTCCCCGAGCACGCCGGGCAACGGCGGCGGCAACGGCGGCGGCAGCGGCTTCCCGTTCCCGCCGGTGACCCCGACCCGTACCGACCGCTGACCACCTGACCGACCGACGCGGCGGCGTCCCCGTTCCCGGGGC
>NZ_JBXUOV010000341.1:0-2317 GCF_057196585.1 Micromonospora sp. ATLC20 | reverse complement strand
GGGAGGCGCTGCGCCGCGGCGACCTGGACGGCGCCGTCACCCGGGCCCGGGCGCTGCTCGACCAGGCGCTCGCCGCCGAACGCGACGAGCTGCGCGGTCGCGACGGCGACGACGCCCGGTTCGCCGAGGCCGTGCTCGACAACCTGCCCCGCTCCACCGCCCGCGCGGTGTCGGAGCTCTCCGGGTACGACTGGGCCAGCGCCGAGGCGCGGCAGACGTACCAGCGGATCCTCGACGGGCTGCGCGGCGACGTGCTGGAGCAGCGTTTCGCCGGGCTGCGCGACGCGGCCCGGGCCACCGCCGACCCGGCCGTCCAGCGGCAGCTCGCCGAGATGATGCGCGACCTCAACGACCTGCTCGCCCGGCACGCCCGCGCCGAGGACACCACCGACGCGTTCGCCGAGTTCATGCGCCGCCACGGCGAGTTCTTCCCGGAACGCCCCACCGACGTCGACGAGCTGATCGACGTACTGGCCCGGCGGGCGGCCGCCGGCGAGCGGCTCATGCGGTCGCTGTCGGACCGGCAACGCGAGGAACTCGCCGGACTGATGCGCCAGTCGCTCGGTGACCGGCTCGCCGGTGAACTGTCCCAGCTCGACGCGCACCTGCGGTCGCTGCGGCCGGACCTGAACTGGCAGCGCGGCGAGCGAGTCCGCGGCGACGAGCCGCTCGGCTACGGCGAGGCCACCGGCGCGCTCGACGAGATCGCCGAACTCGACGAACTGCTGGACTCCCTCGACCAGGACCAGCCCGGCGCCACACTCGACGACGTCGACGTGGAGGCGGTCGCCCGGACGCTGGGCCGCGACGCCGCCGACGACGTACGCCGGTTGCAGGAGCTGGAACGCGAACTGCGCCGCCAGGGCTGGGTCACCCGCGACGCGGACGGGCTGACGCTCAGCCCCAAGGCGCTGCGCCGGCTCGCGAGCACCGCGCTGCGGCGCGTCTTCTCCGACCTGACCGCCGGACCGCGCGGCCAGCACGACCTGCGCACGGCGGGCGCCGCCGGCGAGGTGAGCGGGGCGTCACGCCCCTGGGAGTACGGCGACGAGCAGCCACTGGACGTGGTGCGCACGCTCACCCGGGCGGTACGACGGGCCGGTCCCGGAGTACCGGTGCCGCTCGCGGTCGAGGACTTCGAGGTGGTGGAGACCGAACGGCGGGCGTCGGCGGCGGTGGTGCTGTGCGTCGACCTGTCGTACTCGATGATCTCGCAGGGCCGGTGGGGTCCGATGAAGCAGACCGCGCTGGCCCTGTCGCACCTGATGGCGACCCGGTTCCCGCAGGACGCGCTGCAGATCGTCGGCTTCGGCCGGGAGGCGATGCCGCTGACCCAGCAGGAGCTTGCGGCGGTGGAGCCGGACATGCAGCAGGGCACCAACCTCCAGCACGCGCTGCGGATCGCCGGCCGGCACCTGCGCCGCCACCCGGGTGCCGAGCCGGTGGTGCTGGTGGTCACCGACGGTGAGCCGACGGCGCACCTGGACCCGGAGGACGGTGAGGCGTACTTCCACTGGCCGCCGCTGCCGGAGACCATCTCGGCAACGATCCGGGAGGTGGACCGGCTGACCCGGTACGGCGCGACGCTCAACCTGTTCATGCTGGGCGACGATCCAGGGCTGCGCCGGTTCGTGGACGCGGTGGCGCGGCGTTCGGGTGGCCGCATGTTCACCCCGGACCTGGACGACCTGGGCGAGTACGTGGTTTCCGACTACCTTCGTTCCCGCCACGGCCGCCGCTGACCCCGCTGCTCCCCTCCCTCCCTCCCTCCCTCCTTCCCTCCCCTCGCCCTCCCTCTCGTCGATCTTGGAGTCGTGGCGTCACGAGATGCCCGTTTCGCGCCGTTAGCGAGGTGCCACAACTCCAAGATCGCCGCACCCCTCCCCGGGAGCGCCCGCGATCTTGCACTTGGGGCCCGGGCAAACCTCGCGAACGGGACGCCCCGAGGGCTCGAACTGCAAGATCGCGCGGGCGACCCTTCGGGCGAGTGCTGGCGTCGCGCTCCCGCCCGGCCAGCCCTGCCCGGGCCGGCCCCGCCTGGGTCGGGTCGATCATGAACTTGGCGGCATTTGGTGTCCGGTTTGTCGCCGCTAACCTCATGATCGACGGCCTGGGGGCGGGTGGCTGTGGTGCCGCCCGTGCACGCGAGCTTGTCCCACGCGCCCTGCGCCGCCTCGGCGACCCGAGCCATCAGTGGATCTTGGTACGAAACGGCCCGCATGAGGGCTGTCATGTCCCGGGACATGTGTCAACGGGAAGTCCCGATAGATGTGTCAGGGGTTGTGGATCGTGGGGGTGGGGGTGAGGGGGATGTAGT
>NZ_JBXUOV010000340.1:0-2353 GCF_057196585.1 Micromonospora sp. ATLC20 | reverse complement strand
GCCCGGCCGCGCTGGACGTCACGGTGCGGCGGCACCACTACGACGACGGACCGCTGGTGCTGGCCGACGTCGAGCTGCGCCTGGCGCCGGGGGAGCGGGTCGCGCTGGTCGGCGCCAGCGGCGCCGGCAAGAGCACGCTCGCCGGCATCGCCGCCGGGATCATCGCGCCCACCGACGGATCGGTACGCCTCGACGGCGCGCCGCTGACCGGCACGGGCGAGGCCACCTCCCGGCGGGACGTGGCACTGGTCAGCCAGGAGGTGCACGTCTTCGCCGGCCCGCTGGCCGAGGACCTGCGCCTGGCCGCCCCGGAGGCGACCGACGCCGAGCTGCTCGACGCGCTGGAGCGGGTCGGCGCCACCACCTGGCTGCGTGCCCTGCCGGACGGGCTGGCGACGCCGGTGGGCGAGGGCGGCCACCGGCTCACCGCCGCCCAGGCCCAGCAGGTCGCCCTGGCCCGGCTGGTGCTCACCGCGCCCGCCGTCGCCGTGCTCGACGAGGCGACCGCCGAGGCGGGCAGCGCCGGGGCCCGCGACCTGGACCGGGCGGCCCTCGCGGCCACGCAGGGGCGGACCACGCTGATCGTGGCGCACCGGCTCAGCCAGGCGGTGAGCGCGGACCGGATCGTGGTGCTCGACCACGGCCGGATCGTGGAGCAGGGCACGCACGAGGAACTGCTCGCGGCCGACGGCCGGTACGGCCATCTCTGGCGTTCCTGGCGCGTCCCGGTATGATCACCGCCCGCTCCACCGCCCAGGCGAGGTGACCATGACCGACCTGCCGACCCGCTTCGTGCTGTTCCCGGGGCGGCACCACCTGCTGACCCGGTTCCAGGCCGACTACCTGAGCCGGCTCGCCGGTGACGAGGCCACTGTGGTCTGGGCGGTGACGTCGGCCAACCACGAGAACACCAGGCGCAACCCGGTCGCGTACCACAGGCGGGAGGCCGCGATCGAGCGGTTCAGCGTGCTGACCGGGTTGCGCTCGCTGGCCGTGCCGATCTTCGACACCGCGTACACCGACGCGTTCGCCGAGGTCACGCTCAAGAGCATCGCGGTGGCCACCGGACTCGAACTCACCCCCGCCGACACGGTGGTGGCCTGCTCCACGCCGGAGGTCGCCAAGCTGTACGAGCGGCTCGGCTTCGCGATCGCGCTGGTCGAGGCCGACCCGGACCTGCCCGAGACCCCGGAACGGCCGTGGGACGTGCTGCTGCGCCTGGCCGCCGGCGACGAGAGCTGGCGGACGCTCACCCACCCGGCGACGATCGACGTGTTCGAGCGCTACCGCCTGGTCGAGGCGATCCGGTCGGTGGTGAACGACCCGCTCGTCGGCGACGAGGGCGGCCTCACCGTCACCCGCGACTACCGCACCTACGTGGAGGCGTTCGCCTCCGCCGCCGAACGCAAGTGGGACTCGGTGCGCCGGTACGTGCAGCCCGGCCGCATCGTGGACATCGGCTGCGGCGCGGGCGCCGTCCTGGAACTGGCCGACCGGGAGGCCACGCTGCGGGAGAGCGACCTGATCGGCGTGGAGGTGGCCCGTCACCTCTACCAGGAGTGCCTGCACAAGAAGGCGCAGGGCGTGTTCCGCAACGCCAACGTCTACTTCTTCCACCGCAACGTCCTCGGCGGCGCGGTGTTCAAGGACCGCTCGGTGGACACCACGCTCACCTTCGCGCTGACCCACGAGATCTGGTCGTACGGGCGGCAGCGGGAGTCGCTGCTCCAGTTCGCCCGCCGCATCCACGACCACACGGTGCCGGGCGGCGTCTGGATCAACAGTGACGTGTGCGGGCCGGACGAGCCGGAGCGGCCGGTGATCCTGCGACTGACCGGCGACGACGGCGACAACCCGGCCTCGCCCCGCCGTGACCTGGCCGACCTGTCCTCGGCCGAGGTCCGGCGGTACGTCTCCGGACTGTCGACGCGGGCCCGGCTGGACCAGTTCGCCGTGGACTTCGCGTTCGGCTTCGCGTACGAACCACTGGCCGACGGCGCGGTCCGTCTCGGCCTGGGCGCGGCGATGGACTACCTGACCCGCAAGGACTACACCGACAACTGGCTGTCGGAGACGAAGGAGCAGTTCTGCGGCCTGAGCTTCGCCGACTGGTCGGAGCTGCTCACCGAGGCCGGTTTCGAGATCGGCCCCGCCTCGGCGCCGGTCCGCAACGACTGGGTGATCGACAACCGGATCGCGCCCGTCGCGTCCCTGACCGACCTGGACGGCCGGCCGCTGGACTGGCCGACCACCCACGTCCTCACCGTCGCCCACCGCCGGTGAGCACCGCCGTGCGGCCGGGGAAGACGAGGTCACGCATCGGTTCCTCCCGAGGTGGTGGCCGCCGTGGCGG
>NZ_JBXUOV010000339.1:0-2362 GCF_057196585.1 Micromonospora sp. ATLC20 | reverse complement strand
CGACCGCGCCGCCGTGCCGCCATCCGCGCGCGGCCTGGTCGCGCCGCAGCGCGTGCCGGGCGTACGGGTGGCCGCCGGTCGCGTCGAGCAGCGCGTCCCGCCCGGTCAGCGCCTCGTCGACAGTGATCATTCCGCCAGCGTACGAGCATCCCCGCTGGTACCGAGGGCCGAGGCACCGCCTGTTCCACGGTGGAGATTGACGAACAGACCGATTGGGTACATCCGTCGCCGACCTGCTGGGAACCCCCACCGGAGGAACGACATGCTCGCCATTCTCGCGGCCATCGTGTTCGGTTTCGCGCTGCTGCTCGACTTCATGAACACCGACCTCGGCGCCCCCGATCTGTTCAGCACCTCGACCCTCATGCTCATCGGCTTCCTGCTGCTCTCGCTCTACCTGGCCGGGGTCGGCTCCGGCCCCCGCGGCGGCGGTGGCGGCCGGTGGTACCGGGGCCGGCGGCCGGGTCGCGGCTGACCGGAAAAGACCACCCCGGGCCGGGGCGGCGGCGCGATTCCGGCGTCGTCGGCCCGGCCCGGTACTGTCTTCGTGATGGAATCGGACGCCCTCTTCAGCCTCGGCGAGCCGGCCGGCGCACCCGCGGGCGCGGGCGGCGCCGACGGCTTCACCGACGCCCGGGCGGACTCGCCCCTGCCGGTGCGGATGCGGCCGGCCGGCATCGACGAGCTGGTCGGGCAGGAACACCTGCTCGCGCCGGGAGCGCCGCTGCGTCAGCTCGTCGAGGGCGCGGCGCCGATGTCGGTGATCCTCTGGGGTCCGCCGGGCAGCGGCAAGACCACCATCGCCCACCTCGTGGCCCGGGCCACCGACCGTCGGTTCGTGGCGATGTCCGCGCTGACCGCGGGCGTGAAGGACGTCCGCGCCGTGATCGACACCGCCCGCCGGCAACGCCGGTCCGGCGGCCCGCCGACGGTGCTGTTCATCGACGAGGTGCACCGGTTCAGCAAGACCCAGCAGGACTCGCTTCTCGCCGCGGTCGAGGACCGTACGGTCACGCTGCTGGCGGCGACCACGGAGAACCCGTACTTCTCGGTCATCTCGCCCTTGCTGTCGCGCTGCGTGCTGCTCACCCTCCAGGCCCTCGACGACGACGACGTCCGCGGCCTGCTGCGCCGCGCGGTCGCCGACGAGCGCGGACTCGGCGGCGCGCTGGTCCTGGCCGAGGAGGCGGAGGACCACCTGGTCCGGCTCGCCGGAGGCGACGTGCGCAAGGCGCTCACCGCGCTGGAGGCGGCCGCGGCCACCGCGACCGCGCTCGGCACCGGCCGGATCGACCTCGCAGTGGCCGAACAGGCGGTCGACGTGGCGGCGGTGCGATACGACCGCGACGGCGACGCCCACTACGACGTGACGAGCGCGTTCATCAAGAGCATGCGCGGCTCGGACGTGGACGCGTCACTGCACTGGCTGGCCCGGATGCTGGTGGCCGGTGAGGACGCCCGGTTCATCGCCCGCCGGTTGGTGATCTTCGCCAGTGAGGACGTCGGCATGGCCGATCCCACCGCGCTGACAGTGGCCACCGCGGCCGCCCACGCGGTCGAGTACGTGGGCCTGCCCGAGGCGCAGCTCAACCTGGCCCAGGCGGTCATCCACCTGGCCACCGCGCCGAAGTCGAACTCGGCCACCACAGCGATCGGCGCCGCCGTCGCCGACGTACGCGCGGGTCGGGGCGGTCCGGTGCCGCGCGGGCTGCGCGACGCCCACTACTCCGGCGCGCGGGGCCTCGGTCACGGCCGCGGCTACCGCTACCCGCACGACGACCACCGGGGGGTGGTCACCCAGCAGTACGCTCCGGACGACCTCGTCGGCACCGACTACTACCAGCCCAGCGGGCACGGCGCGGAGCGGGCGGTGGCCACCCGGCTGCCGCTGCTGCGCCGGATCGTACGCGGGCTGCCGGCTCCGGCGACCCGGGCGGAGGCCGGCGCCCCGGCCGCCGCGAACGGGGCCCGGGTGGGGGGCGGCGAGCAGGCCAGCGGGGCGAGTGAGGGCGGCAGCGACGCCGCCGAGGGGGGTCAGTAGTGATGGCGCGTGGTCCGGAGCGGCCGGCGGACGGCCCCGACGAGCGGCGCGACCCGCGGGGCAAGGGCCGCCGGTGGGGACGCGGCCGGGCCGAGCCCGAGCTGGACCCGACTGTCGTCGGCGAGGAACTCGGCTGGATCGACGACCTGCGCACCGCCAAGCACCAGGGCGGTGAACTCGGGCCGGACGGTGACGTCCCGGCGCCGCACCCCGGCCCCGACCCGTCCTGGCCGGCCGCCGAGCCGCGCCATCCGGCCGCCGCTCCGGGTCCCGCCCCCGGCATGCCGCCCGCCGGCCGACCGGCTTCGCCGCCCTCGGCAC
>NZ_JBXUOV010000338.1:0-2418 GCF_057196585.1 Micromonospora sp. ATLC20 | reverse complement strand
GCGCGAGCCCGAGCGCCGCCGCGCCGAGCCCGAGCGCCAGCGCCGAGCCGGTGCCGCAGAGCATCGAGCAGCAGCGCAAGGCCGTCGAGCAGAAGGTCGGCGCGGCCGCCTGGGCCGCCGCCTCGGGCCTGCAGGCCCCGGCGGACCTGACCACCGACCCGTCGCTGGCCGACAAGCTCAAGCCGTTCGGCACGCTCACCCCGCAGGAGATCGCCGTCCTGCCGGTGGAGATGCAGTTCAACGTCCCGACCATCACCTGCACCCAGCTCGACGCGCGGCCCGCTGCCTCGATCAAGGACGAGAAGCAGAAGGCGGTCGCCTGCGAGTCCGGCGCGAAATACCTGCTCGACGTGGCGAAGGTGCTCGGCACCGACGTCAAGAACGCCTCCGCCCAGCTCGACCAGACCAGCTCCTGGGTGGTCAGCCTGAACTTCACCGGCAGCGGCCAGGAGAAGTGGACCGCGCTGACCCGCGAGGCCTTCACCAACGAGGGCCAGGCCTGCGACCAGACCGCGCTCGGCCAGGACGGCAAGTGCCGGGTCGCCGTGGTGCTGGACAACAAGATCGTCTCGTCCCCGGAGATCCAGGGCGTGCTGACCGGCGACTCGCAGATCACCGGCAGCTTCGACAACAAGGCCGCGAACGCGCTCGCCAGCCAGCTGCGCTACGGCGCGCTGCCGGTGACGTTCGAGCCGCAGGAGCAGCAGAACGTCACCGCGACGCTCGGCGACAGCCACCTCAAGGCGGGTCTGCTGGCCGCAGGCATCGGCATGCTGCTGGTCATCATCTACTCGTTCTTCTACTACCGGCTGCTCGGCTCGGTCATCTTCCTGAGCCTGGTGCTCTCCGCGCTGCTGGTGTTCGGCGCGCTGGTGGTGCTCGGCCGGTCGATCGGCTTCACGCTCACGCTCGCCGGCATCGCCGGCATGATCGTCTCGCTGGGCGTCGCGGCGGACTCGTTCGTCATCTACTTCGAACGATTGAAGGACGAGATCCGGGAGGGCCGCAGTCCACGCAGCGCGGTGCCGCGCGCCTGGATCCGGGCCCGCCGGACGATCATCTCGGCGAACGCCATCACGCTGATGTCGGCGGTGGTGCTCTACATCGTGTCCGTCGGCGCGGTGAAGGGCTTCGCCTTCGCGCTCGGCCTGGCCACAGTGCTCGACCTGGTCGTCGTGTTCCTCTTCCGCCACCCGATCATGACGATGTTCGCCCGGACCCGGGCGTTCCTGTCGCCGCGGGTCAGCGGTCTGGGCCGGGCGCTGCCGGCCCGGTCGGCCGAGCCGGGCACCGCCCGCAACCCGCGTGTGAAGGAGGCCTGAGATGGCTAAGAGCGGTCTGGCCGCCCGGCTCTACCGGGGCGAGGCGGATCTCAACATCGTCGGGCGGCGCAAGCTGTGGTTCGGCGTAGCCGGCGTGCTCATGCTGATCGCCGTGCTGAGCTTCGCGATCAGCGGCTTCAAGCTGGGCATCGAGTTCGCGGGCGGCAACTCGTTCCAGGTGCCTGCGAGCGTCGGCACGCTGGACCAGGCCGAGCGGACCGTTGACGAGGTGCTGACCACCGAGGCGCCGGGCGTCGAGGTGGTCAGCGCGCAGAAGGTCGGCGGCACCAGCGGCGAGTTCTACGAGATGCGGACCGGCCAGCTCTCCGCGGAGCAGGCCAACGCGGCCAAGACCGCGATGGCGCAGGAGTTCGGCATCCAGGCCGACCAGATCAGCGGCAGCCAGGTCTCCGAGGCCTGGGGCAGCCAGGTCACCTCGCGCGCCTTCCTCGGTCTGGTGATCTTCATCGCGGTGGTGTCGATCTACCTGGTGCTGCGCTTCGAGTGGCGGATGGCGGTCGCCGCGATCGTCTCGCTGCTGACCAACCTGGTCCTCACCGCGGGTATCTACTCGCTCGTCGGCTTCGAGGTCACCCCGTCGACGATCATCGGCTTCCTCACGATCCTGGGCTTCGCGCTCTACGACGTGGTGGTGGTCTTCGACAAGGTGCAGGAGAACACACGCGGCATCACCGCGAACAACAACGTCACCTACGGCGAGGCGTCCAACCTGGCGCTCAACCAGAGCCTCATGCGGTCGCTGAACACCTCGGTCGTGGCGCTGCTGCCGGTCGGCGGTCTGCTCTTCATCGGCGCCGGCCTGCTCGGCGCGGGCACGTTGAAGGACCTCGGCCTGGTGCTGTTCGTCGGTATGGCGGTGGCGTTCCTGACCTCGATCCTGCTGGCCACGCCGCTGCTGGTGCTGCTGAAGAACATGGACCCGCGGATCAGCGCGCACAACAAGCGCGTGCTGTCCCGCCGGGCCGCGATCGCCAAGGGCGAGATCACGCCGAAGGGCCGGCCGGCCACCGCGCCGGACGCCGACGCGCCGATCGACCCGGAGGCGGCCGCGCTGGCCGGCGCCGCGCCCAAGGTG
>NZ_JBXUOV010000337.1:0-2519 GCF_057196585.1 Micromonospora sp. ATLC20 | reverse complement strand
GAGCGTCGGCGGGCGTGCGAGCGTGGGCGGACGCGCGAGCGTCGGCGCGGCAGCAGTAGGTGGCCGCGCCCGGGTACCAGGTGCCGCCGGCGGTGGCCCCGGTGGTCCCGGCGGTCCGCTCGGTCCCGGCCGGCGCGGCCGCGGTGAGGACCCGGCGCGCGCCAAGAAGCGTCGCCGGATCAACGTCCTGATCGCCGGCTTCGCCGTGTTCATCATGCTGGCCGGCATCGGGGTGGTGAGCTTCACCTGGTACTCCACCAAGGTGGTGCTCCCGGAGGACACCATCCCGCCGCTGTCCACCACCATCTACGACTCGACCGGCAAGACCGCCGTCGCCCGGATCGGCGACCAGAACCGCCAGCTCGTCACCATCGACCAGATCCCGGAGCACGTCCAGCACGCGGTCGCCGCGGCGGAGGACCGGAACTTCTACAAGCACTCCGGTGTGGACTACAAGGGCATCGCCCGCGCCGCGTGGAACAACCTCACCGGCGGCGACAAGCAGGGCGCCTCGACCATCACCCAGCAGTACGCGCGCAACGCGTTCGAGAACCTGAACCAGGACACGTACGGCCGCAAGGTGAAGGAGGCGATCCTCGCCTCCAAGCTGAACGACAAGTACGACAAGCGCGTGATCATGCAGCACTACCTGAACGTCATCTACTTCGGCCGCGGCGCGTACGGCATCCAGGCCGCGTCGCAGACGTACTTCAAGAAGAACGTCAAGGACCTGACCGTGGCCGAGGCCGCGGTGCTGGCGGCACTGATCAAGCAGCCGGAGCCGAGCGCCACCCACCAGGGCTACGACCCGGCGATCAACCCGACCGCCGCGCTGGACCGGTGGAACTACGTGATCAACGGCATGATCACGGAGAAGTGGCTGGACGCGCCGAACACGCCGCCGCACCCCACCGAGTACCCGAAGAACATCCAGAAGCCGTCGAAGAACAGCGGCGGCGGCTTCGGCATCGACACCCCGTACGGCAACATCGTCAACTACGTCTCGCAGGAACTGCGCGAGATGAAGCTCTGTACCGACAACGAGGCCGAGGCGACCGAGAAGAAGCCGCTGTGCTCGAAGGCGCTGAGCCGGGGTGGTTACAAGATCACCACCACCATCAACAAGAAGATGCAGGAGGCGGCGCTCGCCGCCGCCCAGCGGGCCAAGAAGGGCTCCGAACTGGCCGGCCAGCCGCCGAACCTGATGGCCGCCGTGGTGGCCATCGACCCGCAGACCGGCCGGGTGCTCGCCTACTACGGCGGCGACAACGGCACCGGCACCGACTACGCCGGGAAGAACATCGACAACGGCGTGGTGAGCGGCGGGCACTCGCCGGGTTCGAGCTTCAAGATCTACACGCTCGCCGCGGCGCTGAAGGAAGGCATCTCGCTCAAGTCCCGGTGGAAGGGCTCGGCGTTCACCCCGAAGGACACCAAGTTCAAGGTCAGCAACGCCGGCGCGGACAAGGTCTCCTGCGGTGACTCCTGCACCCTCGAACTGTCGACGCTGAAGTCGCTGAACGTGCCGTTCTACTACATCACCGAGCAGATCGGCCCGGACAAGGTGCTCGACATGGCCAAGCGGGCCGGCGTCACCACCATGTGGCAGACCGACACCAACCCGGCCACGCCGCACGACCTGACCAAGGCCGACCCGAAGGACCTGGCGCCGTCGCCGTTCTTCCACGTCATCGGCTACGGCCAGTACCCGATCACCGTGCTCGACCACGCCAACGGCGTCGCCACCTTCGCCAACCAGGGCATGTACCACAAGGCGCACTTCGTCCGGAAGGTCGAGAAGCAGAACCCGGACACCGGCAAGTGGGACCTGGTCGGCGCGGAGAAGCTCAAGGGGGAGCAGCGGATCGACAAGGACATCGTCGCCGACGTCACCTCCGTGCTGAAGCAGTACCCGGGCCAGATCAACAAGAAGCTCGAGGACGGCCGCCAGGTCGCCGAGAAGACCGGCACCTGGGAACTCGGCGACAAGACCACCCGCAACGGCGACGCCTGGATGATCGGCTACACGCCGCAGCTCGCCACCGCCGTCTGGGTCGGAAACGTCAAGGACCGCAAGGCGATCAAGTACAAGGACGGCCGGGACATCAGCGGCGCCCGGATGCCGGGTGACATCTTCCAGCGCTTCATGAACGACGCGCTCAAGGGCAAGGACAAGGAAGAGTTCCCGCCCGCGGCGAACATCGGCAAGGACGACACCGGCAACGGCGAGGCGCCCCCGCCGACGAACGAGCCCGGCCAGCCCGGGGGCCCGAACTGCGACCCGCTCGGCCTGTTCTGCCCCGGCGGCACGCCCGGCGGCGGCACCCCCGGTGGCGGTGACCAGGGCGGCACCAACCCCGGCGGAGGCGGGCTCCCCGGAGGCGGCGGACGTCCCGGTGGCGGCGGTGGCGGCGGCGGGCTGCTACCGAGCACACCACCGGCACGACAGAACTGACGCGCACCACCCGACGGCGGCGGGCGGGCCCCCCGGCCGGCGCGCGGCCCGGTGGCGGTCCGCG
>NZ_JBXUOV010000336.1:0-2523 GCF_057196585.1 Micromonospora sp. ATLC20 | reverse complement strand
GGCCCGAGCAGCACCGCGAGCAGCACGGCGGCGAGCGCGGCGCACCACCGCGCGGCCGGGGCGCCGGGCGTGTGCCGTCGCGGGGTGCGGGTGGAGGGCGTGAGGAGGGGCATACCGTGCTCCGCTGCGAGGTGGTCGCCGGGGCGCGGCTGGTGGGGCACGGGCGACGTGCCCGCGCCCCACCAGGTCCGACCCGGTCGGTGAATCAGGAGAGGGTCAGGGTGAGCGTGGCGACGTAGTCGCCCGCCGCGGCGGACGCCGGGACACCGAGGTTGAGCTCGGCGCCGCAGGCGAAGACGCCGTTGCTGGTCCCGGCTCCGGCCGTGCACAGGGCGCGGGCCTCACCGAGACCGGCGCCGGGAGCGGCCACCGCACCCGGGGTGACGGCGCCGGTGGTGCCGCCCAGCGGGTCGTCCACCACGTTCGCCGTCGGCGCCCAGCCGAGGTAGTTCCCGGCGATGACGCCACCGGCGGCGGAGGTGAAGTCGGAAACCTGTCCGACCAGGCTCCAGCCGGTGCCGGCGCCGCGCAGGTCGGCCACCGTGGCCGTGTTCAGCGGCGCCCGTGCGTACTCGCCCTTGCCGACCGGCGGCAGGGCGACGTTCGCGCCGGCCACGCTCAGGCTGAGCGGGCCGCCGGTCACGGTGCTGGTGATCCGCTGCTGGGCCGAGTTCCCACCCGCCCCGGTCCGGGTGAAGGTGATCGGGGTGAACGTGTCCTGGCGGCGGTCGGCCGAACCGCGGGCGGCGAAGGTGATGACGTAGCACTGCACCTCGGTGCAGTCCACCTCGTCGCCGTTGCGGTCGGTGTAGACGGCGCTGATCGGCAGCGTCGTGGTGAAGCTGCCGTCGGCGGCCATCCGGTCCCGGGCGTCGGTCGGCTCGTTGGTCTTGTTGACCCACTTGGTGACCTGGAGGACGCCGGCGTTCGCCCAGTGCTCGTCGACCTTCGGTCCGAACGAGACGTAGATGCCCGCCCCGTTGTTGACGTCCGGGTCGAAGCCGGTGCCGCGTACGGTGACGGTCGCCCCGGCGGGGTCGAGGCCCTGGGCCGGGTCGACGGTCACCGCCGGGGTGGCGGGCGCGGTGCCGCCGGCCGTGGTGAACGTGAACGACACCGGGTCCAGCGCCTCACCGGCGGCGTAGAAGCCGTTGAACGCGCCGGCTCCCACGCTGGTGAGCGCCGCGGCGAGGTTGCTGCCGGTCACCGTGTTCCCGCTGGTGGCGGGACTGCCGGTGAGGGTGGCGATGGTGGCCTGCTTGACCGAGACCGGCTCGGTCATCGTGGTGGCCAGGTCGACGTCCGCCTTCAGCGACGCGGTGCCGCCGGAGACTGCGACCGTCGGGTTGGCCAGCGTGATGGTCAGCAGGTGCGCCGGGTACGAGAACACCACGGTGCCGCCGTACGTGGCGTTCGTCGTACCGGCGGCGGCGTCGTGCGTGCCGCCGGTCGACGGGAACGTGAACGTGCCGTCGGCGTTGACACTGGCGCCGTCGCTGACAGCGATCGGCGGGTCCCCGTTGCCGGCCTTGACGTAGTTGCGGAAGCTGGCCTTGAAACCCCAGGTCAGGCTGCCACTGGCGATCTCGGCCTCGACCGCCGAGGCGGGTCCGGTGCCCACGAGCGCGCTCGACACGCCGAAGGCGAGCACCGCCGCCCAGCGCATCGACCGGAGGGCTCCGGCTCTGGATCTGAACATGCTGTTCCTCTCGGGAGGGGAAGCGAAGGTATTAGGTTAGGCAAACCTAAGATGATCGGGTGATCCGCGAAGCGTCTCAAGATCTTCAGCCGAACGGACCCCTTGCCACCTGCGCGTTTGCCACTTAGGTTAGCCAAACCTAAGCAACTGCTCGGCCGGTGCGCCCGGCCGGACCTGTCGTGTGAGGAGCCCGATGCGAGCACGGCGCCGCACCATCTGGACCACCGTTCTGCTCACCGCCGCCGTCGTCGCCACGCCCGCGCCGGCCCACGCCGGCACCGCCACCGGCAGCGGCGGTCAGAAGCTCACCGTCACCCCGAGCACCGGCCTGAGCCGCTCCGGCGCCACCGTGTCCGTCTCCGGGCGCGGCTACGACGTCGACAAGGGCATCTACGTCGCGTACTGCGTCGACAACGGACCGGGCGTGGCGGCCACCCCGTGCGGCGGCGGCGCCGACACCACCGGCAGCCTCGGCGCCTCGCAGTGGATCTCGTCGAACCCGCCCGCCTACGCCGAGGGCCTGACCAAGCCGTACGGCCCCGGCGGCTCCTTCTCGGTGACGGTCAAGGTGACCCCCACCATCGGCGACGTCGACTGCACCGTCCGGCGGTGCGCGGTCGTCACCCGCGCCGACCACACCCGGCCCTCCGACCGGTCCCAGGACGTACGGGTGCCGGTCACCTTCGCCGCGGGCGCCACGAGCGCCCCGCCGAAGGCCGGCCCGGCGCCGAAGGCGACCACGCCCGCCGCCACGCCCCGGACCACCACCGGACAGGACGCGCCGGCGCCGGCCGTCTCCGGCAGCGCGCCGGCCGCAGCGGGCG
>NZ_JBXUOV010000335.1:0-2620 GCF_057196585.1 Micromonospora sp. ATLC20 | reverse complement strand
GCGCCGGGGTGGCCTGCGGGCGGCCCACCGTCAGCGCCTCGGTCGTCACTGTGGCGCCGGGCGCGCGGCGGACGTCCTCGGCGCCGCTGTCGCGCACCACGCACCGGGTGAGCGCCACCGGCTCCACGGTGTCCACGCCGATGCCGGCCGCGCCGCTGCCGAGCACCTCCCCGTCGCTCACCGACCCCCGGGAGCCCGCCTCGAAGACGATCCCGTCGGCCCGGGCCTCCCGCACCCGGGTCTGCGTGACGGTCGCCGACCCGGTGACCCGCAGGCCGTCGCGGGCCGCGCCGACGATCTCGCTGTCCCCGAGCCGGAGCGTGCCCTCGGCCAGCGCGCCGGAACCGCGCAGCAGGGCCGCGCGCAGCGTCAGGTCCGCGCCGGTCCCCACCCGGACGCAGGCCGCGCCGGTGCCGGTGAGGCGCGCCTCGTGGACGACGCCCCGCGCCGGCCCGGTCAGCGCGAGCGCCGTCGCCTCGCCCGCGTCCACCACCAGGTCGGCGCCCTCCAGCGAGGCGCCGTCCTGGACCAGCACCCCGCCGCCGGTGGTGATCTCGGCGCGCAGCCGCTGGAGCACGACAGCCGACTCACCGGCGAGCACGGCGACGTGGTCGCGCGTGCCCCGCACGGTCAGCCCGAGGAACCGGGGCGCGCCGCCGTTGACGGCGATGCCCACCGGCGCGTCCTCGACCGTGCAGTCGGTGAAGGTCGGCCGGCCACCAGCGAGCACCTGCACGGCGGTATGGCCGGCGCCCCCGAACGTGCAGTTCCGGAACTCCGGCGACGCGCCCTCGGCGATGTGCGCCGACTGCACCGCGGCGCCGATGAACGTCGAGTCGCTGATCTGCACGTCCGCCTCGCCGCGGACGAAGACGTCGACGTTGCCGCTGCCGGTGACGGACAGGCCGCGGATGCGGGCCCAGGCCCGCTGCTCGACCACCAGGGCGGGCTTGCCGGCACCGGTGATCTCGCACTGCTCGATGGTGAGCCGGGCGTCGCCGCCGACGCACACGCTGTTCGCACCCGCCGTCCGCAGCCGGCACCGGCGCAGCGTCAGCGCGCTCTGCTCGCCTGCCACCACGCTGCTCGTGGCGACGTCGTGGACGTCGGTGTCCTCGATCGTGCTCGACCCGGCCGACATCACCACCACGCCCGCGCCGGCCGAGCTGGTCACGTCGCAGCCGCGCAGCGCGACGGTGCCCTGCATGCGGGCCAGCAGCGTCACCCAGGAGGCGCCACTGACCCGGCAGTCGTCGAGCGCCACCTCGCCCGCGTACACGTCGACCGCCGCCAGCGTCGTGTCGGCGCTGCTGAGCGTGATGCCGCGCAGCTGGGCGCCCTCACCGCGGACGACGAGGACGCTGCCCTCCTCCACGTGCACCTCGACGGTGCCGGGCTGGGCCGCGCTGATCGTCACCCGGTCGGCGACCACCAGCTTTTCGACGTACCGGCCGGGGTGGACGTCGATGGTGGCGCCGGGCTCGGCCCGGGACAGCGCGGAGCCGATCGTCGGATAGGACCCCGGCTTCCGGTCGCCCACCACAAGAACCTGCCGACTCACCGCGTCATCCCTTCCGGTCCAGCCCGGGCAGCACCCGCAGGCGCCCGCGGGCCGCCGCGCCGATGCGTACCCGGGGCTCGGCCGAGGCCCAGCGGTCCACGCTGCGCCGCAGCGACGTGAGCGCCAGCTCGTCCAGCGACACCCGGTTGGAGTCGACCCGGCCGGTGTCGTCGATCTCGTTGGCGCCGATCTCCCGCAGCAGGACCGCGCCGCGCTCCCCCTCGGAGGGCCGGCGCAGGTCCAGCACCTTGAAGTTCGTGCCGGGCAGGAACAGCACCCGGTCCTCGACGTGCTCGTCCCCCTCCGGCTCCAGCAGGCTGGTCCGGCGGGCGGTCATCGACCAGATCAGCACGTCGGTGTCGCCGTCCTCGGACGCGCACGGCTGGGTCAGCGCGTTGACGAAGCTCCAGTCGGTGACCAGCCGCCGGTCCTGGTAGAGCGCCCACTCGCCGTCGGTCGGCGACAGCCGGTAGACGGTGGTGCCCCGGAACGACGGCATCCGGGAGACCCCGGCGACCACGCAACGCGCGAACGGCACGTGCGGTCCCTTGCGGCCGGAGCGCAGACCGGCGTCGACGCCCGGTCCCCGGCCGGTCAGGTAGAGCCGCAGCGCGACCGTGTCGGCGAGCACGTCCTCGGTGGACACGCCGGAGCCCTGCATGCCCGGGTGCTCGGACATGATCCGGGACACCGAGCTGGCCATCACGTCGAACTCGCGACTGAGCGTGCGGCGCAGCCAGGCGCGCTCGTCGGCGAGTCCCTTCTTCTCCGACAGCAGCGCGCCGGCGCCGGCCGAGGGCACCGGCTGCACGCGTGCCTCGGCGGCCACCTCCGACGGTTCGGCGGCCTCCGCCGGTTCGGCGTTTCCCGAAGACGGCTCGGGGGCGTCCGACGGCTTGACGTGTCCGGCGGGTGCGGCCGGTCCGGTAGGTGCGGTCGGTCCGCCGGGTTCGACGGTCCGCGCGGGCGCGGTCACGGGCGACGGGCCGGCTCCGGCGGACGGCAGGTCGACCGCGACGACCGGCATCGACGGCGGGGGCGCGACCGGCGCCGCCGGAC
>NZ_JBXUOV010000334.1:0-2623 GCF_057196585.1 Micromonospora sp. ATLC20 | reverse complement strand
CCGCCGCCGTGCTCGCCGCCCGGGCCCGCCCCGCGCCCACCCGCCGGCACCGGATCACCAGCGTCTGGGTGCTGCTCGCCACCGTCGCCCCCGAGCTGGACGAGTGGGCCGCCTACTTCGCCGCCGGCGCGAGCAAACGGGCCGCCGCCGAGGCCGGCATCCCCCGCGTGGTCACCGCCCGCGAGGCCGACGACCTGCTGCGCGCCGCCGAGGAGTTCGTGACGGTGGTGGAGACCGCGCTCGGCCTGGCCCACCAGCCGGCGCTCGACGGCCTGCCCCGCCCGCTGCGGCTCGGCGCCTCCGACTCCCCGCCGTCGCGGCCCGGAGCGGCCGCCGCCTGATTCGTGGCGCCCGGCCACCACCGGCGGGACCCCGGGTGGCCGGGCGCCGCACCCACGGCACACGCGTGCCGCGCACGACACGATCCACAGCACCATCCACGGGCGAGCCCGTGGCGAAACACGACGGGGGGTTGGTCCGATGGCGGGCCGCATGGTGGTCGGTTCCGCCGCCCTGGCCGATCTGGTCCGTCCGGCGAGCGCGCCCGACCCGGCCGGCGGCCACCGGGTGCTGCCCGTGCGGGCCGAGCTGACCGGGCTGCTGCCCAACCGCGGTCTGCGGCGTGGCAGCACCGTCGCGGTCGGCGCCGGCCAGCCCCGGCGCAGCGGCGCCACATCGCTGATCATCGCGCTGCTCGCCGAGGCGTCCCGGGCCGGCTCGTGGTGCGCGGTGGTCGGCGTACCCACCTTCGGGGCCGGCGCCGCCGCCGAGGCGGGCATCGCCCTGGAGCGGCTGGCCCTGGTGCCCGACCCCGGGCCGGAGTGGCCCACAGTGGTCGCCGCGCTCATCGACGGGGTCGACGTGGTGGTCACCGCCGTGCCGGCCACCGTCTCCGCCTCGGTCGCCACCCGGCTGGCCGCCCGTGCCCGGCAGCGCGGAAGCGTCCTGGTCCCGTACGGGCGGTGGGACGGCGCGGACGTCACGCTCCAGGTGGTCCGGGGCGTCTGGCAGGGGCTCGGCGCCGGTCGCGGGCGGCTGCGCCGCCGCGAGGTGACCGTCTCGGCCCGGGGCCGGGGCGCCGCCGCCCGCCCCAAGGAGATCAAGGTGTGGCTGCCCGGCGACGAGCTGACCCGGGTGATCCCCCGCTCGGCGGGGCTCGGCGTCCCGTCCGCCGCGCCGTCGCGCCGGCTGCGCGTGGTCGCCCCACCCGCCCGTACGCTCGCCGCGGCCGGTCCGGCGTGAGCGGCGAACCGCAGCGGACGCTGCTGCTCTGGTGCCCGGACTGGCCGGTTCTCGCCGCCGAGATCGTCGACGGGGTGCCCGCCACCGACCCGGTCGTGGTGCTGCACGCCAACCGGGTGATCGCCTGCTCCGAGCGGGCCCGCGCCGAGGGCATCCGGCGCGGGCTGCGCCGCCGCGAGGCGCAGGGGCGCTGCCCGCACCTGACGGTGGTCGACCACGACCCCGGGCGGGACGTACGCGCGTTCGAGCCGGTGGTGGCCGCCGTGGAGGAGGTGGTCGCCGGCGTCGAGGTGATCCGGCCCGGTGCCTGCGCCACGGCGGCCCGGGGGCCGAGCCGCTACCTCGGCGGCGAGGAGGCGGCGGCCGAGCGGATCGTGGAGCACGTCGCGCAGAGCTGCGCGGTGGAGAGCCAGGCCGGCATCGCCGACGGGGTGTTCGCGGCCGGGCTGGCCGCCCGGGAGGGCCGGATCGTGGCCCCCGGCGGCACCCGCGAGTTCCTGGCCGCCCGGCCGGTCGAGGCGCTCGGCCGGCCCGCGCTGGCCGACCTGCTGCGCCGGCTCGGCGTCCGCACCCTCGGCGACTTCGCGGCGCTGCCCGCCGGGGACGTGCTGGCCCGGTTCGGTTTCGACGGGGCGCTGGCGCACCGGCTCGCCGGTGGCCGCGACGACCGTCCGCTGGCGGTCCGGCAGCCGCCCGCCGACCTCACCGTCACCGCCGACTACGACGAGCCGGTCGACCGGGTCGACGCCGCCGCGTTCGCCGCCCGCATGCTCGCCGAGCGGCTGCACGAGCGGCTGGCCGGGTACGGCCTTGCCTGCACCCGCCTCGGCATCGAGGCGGTCACCGCCCACGGCCAGGAACTGCACCGGGTCTGGCGGCACGACGGCCTGCTCACCGCCGCGGCCGTCGCCGACCGGGTCCGCTGGCAGCTCGACGGCTGGCTCTCCGGCAGCAACGGCCGGGGCGGGACGCGTCCGGCCCGGCCCACCGCCGGGATCGTCCGGTTGCGACTGGTGCCCGACGGGGTGCTCGCCCAGGCGGGCCTGCAACCCGGGCTGTGGGGGGAGACCGGTGAGGAGCGGGAGCGGGCGCACCGGGCGCTGAGCCGGGTGCAGGGCATCCTCGGCCCCGAGGCGGTGGTCACCGCCGTGCTCGGCGGCGGGCGGTCCCCGGCCGACCAGGTACGCCTCGTGCCGTGGGGCGACGAGCGGGCGCCCGCCCGACCCGGCCCGCCACCCCTGCCGTCACCGGCTCCGGCGTCCCCGGCTCCGGCCGCGTCGCCGTCCCGGGCTGTCGGGGCCGCTCCGGGTGCCGCGTCCGCCTCGGTCGTCGTACCGGCTTCGGGTGTGCGTGCCGGGCGGCGGGCCGGGCGGGGCCGGGC
>NZ_JBXUOV010000333.1:0-2629 GCF_057196585.1 Micromonospora sp. ATLC20 | reverse complement strand
GGTCCGGCCCACCCCGGTCCGCCCGCCGCGCCCGTCGCCGGTGCCCTCACCGTCGCCGTCGCACTCGCCGTCGGACCCGGCCACGCCGACGCCCGAGCCGAGCCCGAGCCCCGAGCCGTCGGTCACGACCGCCGAGCCGACGCCCTCGGCAGGTTCGTCCGAGCCGTCCAGCCCATCGGATCCGTCCGGCCCCGCCGACCCGTCGAGTCCCGCCGACCCGTCGAGTTCTGCTGATCCGTCGGGTCCTGCCGATCCGTCCGCCACCTCTGTTCCGTCCGGCCCGTCGGTGTCCCACGCCTCATGATCGACACCACTCCGGCGTAGTGGTGTGGTCCCGCCCGGCCCGATGCAGCCACTTCGGCGAGGTGGTGTTGATCAACGAGCTCCGGGGGCCTGTCCCTCGTGTGGGGTGGGGTGGTCTGGAGGGCGCGGGCTGCATGATCAACACCGTTACGGGGTGGTGGTGTGGTTCCGGCCAGTTCGATGTAGCCACCTCGCCGGAATGGTGTTGATCAACGAGGGCAGGGCCGAGGCCATCGGGTCGGTCACCCCGCATGATCGACACCAGTACGGCGTGGTGGTGTGGTCACGAGCGGCTTGATACGGCCACCTCGCCGGAATGGTGTGGATCAACGAGGTTCGGGGGAAGCCCCGCGTGTCGGGCGGGGTGGTCCCGATGCGCGCGGGTCGCATGATCGACACCACTTCGCCGTGCTGGTGTGGTTCCGACCGGCTCGATGCAGCCACCTCGGCGAGGTGGTGTTGATCAACGAGGGCAGGGCCGAGCCCATCGGGTCGGTCACCCGCATGATCGACACCAGTACGGCGTGGTGGTGTGGTCACGAGCGGCTTGATACGGCCACCTCGCCGACGTGGTGCCGATCATGCGAACGGGAATGCCTAGGCCGGGTCGTCGGTGAGGCGGTGGCGGTTCGCCTCGATCCAGGCGTTCAGCGCCTCCGGGTCGTCCGGGTCCACCCCGTCCGCCATGAGCTGCGCCACCGCCGCGGTGGCCGGGCTGCGCCGCTCACCGGTGCTGTAGAGCCGCGCGAACTCCGGGACCATCTCGGTGATCGCCTCGTCCGTCCGGGCCGCCGCCGACTGCGACAGCCCGCGCTGCCGGGCCGCGTACGCCGCCCAGGCGCGCAGCACCCGGGGCAGCATCGCCGCGTCGTCCATGTCCAGCACGGCCCGGCGGTGCACCCAGTCGAGCAGGAACAGCTCGGCCACCATCGGGCTCCACCGCATCGGGTCGGCATCCGGGAAGCTGGCCGCGTGGTCGAGCAGCAGGCCGAGGCAGAAGTGCAGCGAGGCCAGCTCGCCGTCGGCCACCTCGGGCAGCCCGAACCGGGTCGCCTCGGGTGAGTCGAGGAAGGCACGCACCAGGCGGGTGCGCTCCTCGTCGGTGGGCGCCGGCATCACGGCCGGACCGGCCGGCGGCGTCGGCCCCGGGAGTGCGGCCAGCCGGGCGCCCACGAGCGCCCGGTCGGTGGCCAGCGAGCCCTGTGCGGGCAGCTCGGTGAGGTCGTCGGTGACCGCCAGGTGGCGGCTCACCTCGGCGTGCATCCGGGCCGGGTCCTCGGTGCGGAACCAGGTGAACTCGTCCTCGGTGCAGATCTCCCGGGCCTGCTCGACGATCCGTCCGGCCGGGCCGCCGACGAAGACGTCCTTGGTGATGCCGATGTTGTGGTCGACGAGGGCTACCAGGGCGTGCTCCGGGCCGCCCTCCTCCTCGTCGTCGTACGCGAACGTGGCGAGGTAGGAGGTCTGGTCGCCGTACACGTCGCCGTACGCCCAGGCGCCGGTGACGCGCACCCGGCCGAGCTGGCCGGCCCACGACGGGGCGTACGCCCCGGGCCGGACCCGGGCGGCGCCCTCGGCGTCGGGCACCAGCGCGGCGAAGACGGCCCGCAGTGTGGTCGCGGCGGCGCTGCGGCGCCGGGACGTGGCGGCGAGGAAGCCGCTGACGAACTCGCGGACGGCCTGCTCCCGGTCGTGCTCCGCGACGGCGTAGACGCTGCCCAGCAACGCGGCGCCGAGCATCTCCGCGTCCAGGGCCGAGTCGAGCCTCGTCACGTCGCGCGCGGCGTGCAGCACCGCGTCGTAGGGGGTCTGTGGCGTGGCCATGCATCGACCCTACGCCGCACCGGCCGCCCCCACACCGGTCAGCACGCCGGGTTCAGTGCCGTCCCGCCTCGCGCAGCGCGTCCCGGGCCGTGCCGTAGCGCGCCAGCACCGCCCAGACCGGGTCCAGCACGTACTTCTCGGAAACGCTGCCCACCGACGTGAGCAGGCGTTGCTCCGCCCGCGCCCGGGCCCGCCGGGCCGCCCACCCGATGACCGGCCGGGTCAGCGCCGCGATCAGCAGCCCGGCCAGCAGGCCGCCGAGCAGCAGGACCGTGGGCCAGGGCACCACGCCGAGCGTCGGATGCTCCAGCGGCGGCAGACCGAGCAGGCGCACCGCGTACCCGACGAGCAGCCAGACCAGGCCGGCCAGCGCGGCGAGGGTGACCACCCACTGGAGCGCGCCGACCACCCGCCACCAGGCGGGCCGCCGGTCCATGCCCAGGTCGGTCGCGGCGACCGCGTGGTCGAGCGCGCCCGGCAGGTCGGCCTGCCGGGCCCGGGC
>NZ_JBXUOV010000332.1:0-2667 GCF_057196585.1 Micromonospora sp. ATLC20 | reverse complement strand
CCCATCGGCGCGCCCGGGCCCATCGGGCCGGGGCCACCCGGGCCACGGGGGCCGTCGTAGCCACCGCGCGGGCCGTCGTAGCCACCGGCGAACGCGCCGGTCGGCTCGTCGTAGCGGTTGCCGTACCGGTCGGCGGGCGGGCCGGGCTGGGCTGGCATCTGGCGGGGTGGCATCGGCGGCTGCGGCACCGGCGACATGCCCCGGTCGTCGCGCATCGGCGGGCCGAGCCGGTCGGCCATCCGGGGGTCGCCACCGCGCCCGGCCGGCGCGCCACCGCGCTCCTCCAGCTCGGCGAGCTGCCGCTCGACCCGGTCGAGGTGCAGGTCGACCTGCCACTCGTCGTAGCCGTTGAACCGGACCCGGAAGACGACGTCGTGGACCTCCTGGGAGGCCACGGGCGCGCCGATCGGCTGGCCGTCGAGTGTCGCCTCGACCCGGTCCAGGAAGGCGTCGACCTCGTCGACCTTGTAGCCCCGGCGGAGCGCCTTACGCCGGAAACGCTGACCCTGACTCGCCACTATGTCTCCTGGTCTCGTACCGCTACGCCGTTGCCGCGCGTGAGTCGCCGTCCGTGTCCCCGGCGGCGGCGAGCTGCCCACAGGCCCCGTCGATCTCGCGTCCCCGGGTGTCGCGCACCGTGGTCGACACCCCGGCGTCGCGCAACCGCCGGACGAACTCCCGCTCGACCGGCTTCGGGCTGGCGTCCCAGCGGCTGCCCGGAGTCGGGTTGAGCGGGATCAGGTTCACGTGGGCCAGCTTGCCGGCCAGTAGCCGCCCGAGCAGATCGGCTCTCCACGGCTGATCGTTCACGTCCTTGATCATCGCGTATTCGATGGACACGCGACGCCCCGTCGTGGCCGCGTAGTCCCACGCCGCGTCCAGCACCTCGGACACCTTCCAGCGCTGGTTGACCGGGACGAGTTCGTCGCGCAGCTCATCATCGGGGGCGTGCAGCGACAGCGCAAGGGTCACCGAGAGGTCTTCGCTGGCCAGTCGGCGGATCGCCGGCACCAGACCGACGGTCGAGACGGTGATGTGCCGCTGCGACAGGCCCAGTCCCTCCGGCGCCGGGGCGACCAGCCGGCGGATCGCCGCCACCACCCGCGAGTAGTTCGCGAGCGGCTCGCCCATGCCCATGAACACCACGTGCGACAGCCGCGGCGGCGACCCGGACACGGCGCCGGAGGCGGCCACCCCGGCCAGGTAGACCGCCTGGTCGACGATCTCGGCGGTGGACAGGTTACGGGTCAGCCCGGCCTGGCCGGTGGCGCAGAACGGGCAGGCCATGCCGCAGCCGGCCTGGCTGGAGATGCAGACGGTCACCCGGTCCGGGTAGCCCATCAGCACGCTCTCCACCAGCGAGCCGTCGTGCAGCCGCCAGAGCGCCTTGCGGGTCGCGCCGTCGTCGCAGGCCAGCTCGCGGACCGGGGTGAGCAGCGTGGGCAGCAGCTCACCCGCCAGCCGCTCCCGGGTCGCGGCCGGCAGGTCGGTCATCCGCTCCGCGTCGCGCACCAGGCGGCCGAAGTAGTGGTTGGAGACCTGCTTGGCGCGGAACGCGGGCTCACCCAGCTCGGTGACGAGCGCCTGCCGGCCCGGCAGGTCCAGGTCGGCGAGGTGGCGGGGAGGCATCGCGGGCCGGCGGCCGCGGGCGTCGGGGTCTACGGAGATCAGCGGAAGACTCGTCATGGCGCGTCCAGTCTGACACGCTCCCGCCCGGACGCACCCGTCCGTACGTGTCGAATCGCCCCCGGCCACCCGGCCCGCAGCGGGTCGCCGCCGTGACGCATGCCTCAGTTCACCACCGGGACGAAGACGGCGAGCAGCAGGTACGCCACCGGCACGGCGAACAGGATCGAGTCGAGCCGGTCCATCAGGCCGCCGTGCCCGGGCAGCAGGTTGCTCATGTCCTTGACACCGAGATCCCGCTTGATCATCGACTCGGCGAGGTCACCGAGCACCGCCGAGACCGAGATCGCCATCCCGAACAGCGCACCCCACCAGGGGGCCACGTCGAACAACGCCCACAGCAGCGCCGCGCTGCCCGCCGCGGCGGCGGTCACCGAGCCGGCGAAGCCCTCCCAGGACTTCTTCGGGCTGATCGTCGGCGCCATCGGGTGCTTGCCGAACGACACGCCCGCGGCGTATCCGCCGGTGTCGGAGAGCACCACCGCCGCCAGCGTCACCAGCACCCGCAGGTGCCCGTCACCGGGCGCCGCCGCGAGCATCGCCGCGAACCCGGCGAGGAACGGCACGTACACCGCGATCAGGGTGGCCGCGGTCAGGTCGCGCTGGTAGTTGCCGGGCCCGTCGCCCAGCCGCCAGATCATCGTGCCCAGCACCGTGACCAGCAGGCCGAGGCAGAGCGCGTCGGGACCCGCGTACCAGGCCAGGCCCACGGTGATCACGCCACCGGCGACCAGCGGCGCCAGCGGCGGGTGGGCGCCGCTGCGGCGTACCGCGCGGGCCATCTCCCAGATGCCGATCCCCACAGCGGTCGCGAGCACGGCGAGGAACGCCGGCATGAAGAAGAACAGCGGCACCACGACCGCCGCGCCGAGGGCCACCCCGACGCCGATCGCGGCCGGCAGGTTGCGCCCCGCCCGGGACGTCTTCGGCGCGGTGGTCGGCGGGCGCTCGGCGCTCGCCCGCCGGCGCCCCGGCCCGCGG
>NZ_JBXUOV010000331.1:0-2795 GCF_057196585.1 Micromonospora sp. ATLC20 | reverse complement strand
AGCAGTGGTTCACCAAGGGCTTCACCACCGGTGACCCGAAGTCCTGCGACACCTTCGGTTCGGGCCAGTAGCAGCCCGGCGTATCGGCCCCCCCCCCCCCCCCCCCCCCCCCGCGCTGCTTCGGCGGGCGGTGGATCAGCACGGCGGCGAGCACCGCGCCGGCGAGCAGCAGCCCCGCGCACCACGCCAGCGCCCCCCGGTACGCGTCGGCGAGCGCGCCCTTCTGCTCGTACCCGGTGCCCGACAGCCCCACCAGCAGCGGCAACGCGGCCACCGCGAGCAGGCCACCGGCCCGGGACGCGGCGTTGTTGAAACCGCTCGCCACCCCGGCGAACCGGTCCGACACGGCGCCGAGCACCGACGTGGTCAGCGGCGCCACCACGAGCGTGAGCCCGGCGCCGAACAGCGCCACGCCCGGCAGCACGTCCACCCAGTACGACGCGCCCGGCCCGACCCGGCGCAGCAGCAGCAGACCCACGGCGGCGATCACCGGCCCGACGGTGAGCGGCAGCCGGGGCCCGATGCGGGCCGACAGCGCGCCGGCGCGCGGCGAGCCGACCAGCAGCAGCACCGTCATCGGCACGGTGGCCAGGCCGGTGAGCAGCGCCGACCAGCCGACGACGTTCTGCAGGTAGACGGCGAGGAAGAAGGTGAACCCGCCGAGCGCCGCGTACACCACCACGGTGAAGACGTTCAGCACGGAGAACAGCCGGCTGGAGAACAGCCCGGTGGGCAGCATCGCGGTGTCACCGCGCCGCCGCTCGACCAGCACGAAGACCACCACGGCGACCACCCCGAGCACCGCCGCGGCGAGCACCGCCGGGGAGTCCAGGCCGCGCGCCGGGGCGTCGATCAGCGCGTACGTGACTCCGCCGAGCGCGAGCGCGCCGAGCAGCGCGCCGGCCACGTCGAACCGCCGCCCCTCCCCGGTTCGCGAGACCTCCTCGTCCCGGCTCTCCGGCACCCAGCGCAGCGCGGCGAGCACCACGCCGACTGCGAGCGGCAGGTTGACGAAGAAGATCCACCGCCAGGAGAGCGTGTCGATGAGCCAGCCGCCGAGCAGCGGGCCGAGCGCGGTGGACACCCCGGACAGCCCGGACCAGGTGCCGATGGCCCGGCCCCTGTCGTCGGGGTGGAAGCTGGCCTGGAGCACGGACAGCGAGCCGGGGGTGAGCAGCGCCCCGCCGGCGCCTTGGAGGAACCGGGCGGCGACGAGCCAGCCGGTGTCCTGGGCCAGCCCGCAGAGCACCGACGCCACGGCGAACCAGACCACGCCGAGCAGGAAGACGCGCCGCCGCCCGAACCGGTCGCCGAGCGCACCCCCGAGCAGGACGAACGCGGCGAGCATGAGCAGGTAGCCGTTCACGGTCCACTGCAGACCGGCGACTGTGGCGTCGAGTTCGGCGCCGAGGCGCGGCAGCGCGACGTTGACGACAGTGCTGTCGAGGAACACCATGCCGGAGGCGAGGATCGCGGCGAGCAGGGTGCCGCGTCCGGCGGCGGAGCCGGTACGCAGCGCAGGAGCGGGTGCGGTCACGTCTCACCACTCTGCCCGCCGCCCATCCTCGACGCCACGAATCACGGAAACCGCCGCCGGGTACTGTGCGGACTCGCCCGGAGCACGCAAGCTGGAGAGGTGTCGTCTGTGCGTACGAGATCAGGAGCCCGAGCCGGGCTGGCGGCCGCGCTGAGCGCGGTGCTCGCCCTCGGCGTGGCCGGCTGCGACGTGTCGGTCACCGAGCCGGAGGCGCCACCGAGCGCCGCCGGGAACGTCAACAAGCAGCTCGGTGAGCTCACAGTGGCCACGGCCGGGTCGATGAAGGGCTACAGCCGTTCCCGCTTCCCGCACTGGCGCGGCACCGGCAAGAACTGCGACGTCCGCGACAGCGTGCTGCAACGCGACGGCGAGGGCATCAAGCTGTCCGGCTGCAACGTGGTGGGCGGCCGGTGGGAGAGCGTCTACGACGGTGTGGTGCTGAACGACCCGTCGGACGTGGACATCGACCACACCGTGCCGCTGGCCGCCGCGTGGCGGTCGGGCGCGGCCGAGTGGGACGACTCGAAGCGGGGCGACTTCGCCAACGACCTGACCCGGCCGCAGCTCATCGCGGTTTCGGCGCGGTCCAACCGGGCAAAGGGTGACCAGGATCCGTCCCAGTGGAAGCCGCCGAACCGGTCGTCCTGGTGTCAGTACGCGGCGGACTGGGTGACGGTCAAGCACTACTGGCGGCTGACTGTGACAAGTGCCGAGAAGGCCGCTCTCACCGACATGCTGGAGGGCTGCACATGGGCGAGCAAACCGTGACCGGGCCGGACGCCACACCGGCCCCGGCGGGCACGCCGGAGACAGACGCCGTACCCGCCGGTCCGGCCTCGGCCGGGATGACGGCGGACGGCCGGCAGCCGGCGTCCGCGGACGTGGCCGGGGCGGGCATGACCGCCGACGCGGTGCCGGGTGCTCCGGCCGGGGGCGCGCCGGCCGGACCGGCGGACCGCACCACCGACATCACCGCCGGTCCGGGCGGGGTCATGACCGACGAGGTGGGCGTGGTGACCGGCGAGCTGACGCTGCGCACCGAGCACGCCGACGGCCGGGTGACGTTGCGGGTGCAGTACAAGGACGCCGACGAGTGGTACGCGGTCACCGGCGGTTCCGCGCCGCTGGCCGACCCGGCCGCGCTGGACGCCGTGCACACGATCGCGGTGGGCCTGCTCAACCGTCCCGAGGGCTGACCGACGACGAAGCGGGGGGGGCCCCCGGGCCGGCGGGGGCCGGGCCGCGGCGGTGTTGTGGT
>NZ_JBXUOV010000330.1:0-2834 GCF_057196585.1 Micromonospora sp. ATLC20 | reverse complement strand
GGACCGGTGAGCATCTGCGGCTCCGGCCCGCGCACGAGCCGGCCCGGCGCCGGCTGGCCCGCCTCCGGCGCGGGCGCCTCGGCCAGCAGCTCGACCGGGATCCGCACCCGCGCCACCAGGCCCTCCCGGCCGGCGCTCAACCGCACCCGTACGCCGTGCCGGGCGCTGAGGTGGCTCACCACGAACAGGCCCATCCGCTCCGAGGCCGACACGTCGGCGGCCGGTGGCTCGGCGAGGACCGCGTTCGCCTCGGCCAGCGCCGACGGGCTCATGCCCAGCCCTTCGTCGACGATCTGCACGAGCGCGCCCCGGCCGTCCGGCTCGACCACCACCCGCACCGCGGTGTCCGGGCGGGAGAAGGCGGTGGCGTTCTCCAGCAGCTCCGCGAACAGGTGCACCAGGTCGCCGACCGCGTGCCCGACGACGTGCAGGTCGGTCCGGTTCTCGTGGCGCACCCGCTGGTACTGCTCGATCTCCGCGCTCGCGGCCAGCAGCACCGCGCCCAGGCCCACCGGACGGTTCCACCGCCGGGTCGACTCGGTGCCGGCGAGCACCAGCAGGCTCTCGTCGTTACGGCGCATGCGGGCGGCGAGGTGGTCGAGCTTGAACAGGTTCTCCAGCTGGTCCGGGTCGCTCTCCTCGCGTTCGAGGTCGTCGAGCAGCTCCAGCTGCCGCTCGACGAGCACCTGGCTGCGCCGGGCCAGGTTGACGAACATGGCGTTGACGTTGCGCCGCATCATCGCCTGTTCGACGGCGACGTCGACGGCGCTGCGGTGCACCGCCACGAACGCCTCCGCCAGCTCGCCGATCTCGTCCTGCGAGTCGATCACCGCGGGCGGTACGTCGATCGTGCCGATCGGCCGGTCCACAGTGCGCAGCCGTTGCAGTGTCAACGGCAGGTCCACCTGCGCGATCCGCAGCGCCTGGCCGCGCAGCTGCCGCATGCCGCGCGCCACCGACCGGCCGACCAGCAGCGAGATCAGCACCGCGGACAGGAGCACCGTGGCGATCGCGCCGGCCACCAGCAGCGTGTCGCGCAGCTGGCGGGCGCTGGCGTCGTCGGCCTGGCGTACCGCGTCGGCGACGATGTCGCTCTCCAACTGGCGGAACAGTTCCTGCCGCTGCTCGCTGGCCGCCCACCACTGGGTCGCGTCGAGCAGGGCCGGCTTCGCGTCGCCGCCGCCGGGCAGCGTGCGCTCCTCCATCCGGGTGGCCGCGACGAACGCCGGGTCGACCGAGGTGCGGTCGTAGCGGCGGATCTGGTCGGCGGTCGCCGCGACCCGGAACGCGCCCAGCGCGGTGAGCTGCTGGGCCCGCAGGTCGCTGAGCGTCACCGGGTCGTCGGCCTCGTACCGGCCGGACCGGGCGGCAGCGTAGAGCTCCGCGCGGATGCGCGAGGAGAGCTCCTTGACCCGGGATATCTGCACGTACCGCAGCACCGCCTCGGTCAGCTCCTGCCGGCCGCTGCCGGGCGTCGGCTCGGCCAGCAGGTTCAGCAGCGCCGCGACGGACCTGTGGTAGTTGCTCAGCACGGTGTCGCTGGACAGCACGGCAGGCGCCACCGCCGCGCGGATGTTCACCACCTGGTCGTACGCCTCGAGTGCCTCGGAGTAGGAGACCCGCCAGGCGGCGTCGGCGTCGGCCAGCGGCGCGGCCGCGTCCCGCAGCTCGGCCACCGCGCGGTCGGTGGCCTCCTGAAGGGGCCGGAGCGCGGCCACAGCGGCGTCCCGGTCGGCGCCGGTGCCGGCGCGGCGCAGCGCGGCCAGTTCACCGGCGGTGCGGTCCCGCTCGTGCTGGAGCCGGTCCACCGCGGTGGAGATCTGCCGGCCGATCCCGACCTGCTCGGCGAAGGCGCTCAGCGTGGTGGTCTGCCCGACCAGGCCCCGGGTCTGGATGCCGGCCAGGACCAGGAACGCCAGCGACGGGATCACCAGCACCGTGGCGAGCTTGGTGCCCATCCGCCAGTCCCGCAGCCGGAACCCGGAACGCCGCCGGTGCGGCTGAGGGGCCGCGCCGCGAACCGGGTCGGGACCTGCGCCCACGG
The DNA here is from genome assembly GCF_057196585.1 of Micromonospora sp. ATLC20. NCBI lineage: Bacteria > Bacillati > Actinomycetota > Actinomycetes > Micromonosporales > Micromonosporaceae > Micromonospora > Micromonospora sp. ATLC20. The sequence goes on along the minus strand of NZ_JBXUOV010000330.1, from coordinate 790 downwards.
TTGCCTCCTCGTCCCGCCCCACCACGTCGGGGAGCGGAGTCCATCCAATCAGGCCGTCGGTCGGTGTCAACGGCCGCCCGGACGGCATGACCAGGACGGTCAGCGCCTCGGGTGGACGGTCACGCGTGCGAGGCGGCCTCGTCCGTCCGGCCGATCCCGGCGATCTCGTCCGCCTCCGCGACCCGGCCCAGCGCGATGAGCGCGGCGCCGGTCGCGCCGATCTCCGGGTTGCGTTGCCAGCACACCCGGCGGGGCGCGAGCACGTCGAGGAACGCACCGCGCCACCACGGCGAGGCGGTCAGCGCCCCACCGCCGAGGACCACCTCCATCGGCTCGCCGATACCGGCCTCCAGCAGCGTCAGGTCGTCGGCGACCAGCCGGCACAGGCCGCTCATCAGGCCGGCCAGGATGTCGACCGCTGTGGTGCCGAAGCTCAGCCCGTGCAGCTCCCCCGAGCCCGCCGGGGCGGTGCCCGGTGGCCGGTCGCCGCCGAAGCGGGGATTGGCGCGTACCGAGGCGGCGGACCGGTCCAGCGCCATCTCCAGCTCCCTGCCCTCCGGCAGCCGCAGCTCGCGCGCCGCCCAGGCGAACAGGTTGCCGCCGCTGGAGTACGCCGCGCCGGTGACCACGTGGTTGTGGTCGACCCGGTACCGCCAGAGCTGCTCCGGCAGCGGCAGCGGCGCCGCGCCCGCCGGCACCGCCTGGATCATGCGGACCGCCGCCGAGGTGCCGACCGTCACCGCCGCGCGGGTCGGGTCGACGCAGCCCGAGCCGACGTTCGCGGCCGCGC
>NZ_JBXUOV010000329.1:0-2901 GCF_057196585.1 Micromonospora sp. ATLC20 | reverse complement strand
GCGCCGGCGCGGCGACCGGGGCCAGGCGGGCGTCGGCGGCACCGAGCGCGGCGGCGCGGTCTACCAGGTCGGCGGAGGCGCCCAGGGCGACCCGCACGGACCGGGCGACGACCCGTTCGACCAGCCGGGACACCGCACCGCGCAGGCCACCGGCGAGGACCGCGTTGTGCCAGGTGACCACCAGCGGCGCGGCGGGGCGGGCGAGCGCGGCGACCAGGCCGGCGCGCAGCCCGTGCGCGTGCACCACGTCGACAGGTGTGTCACCGAGCGCGCGGCGCAGCGCGGTGACCGCGCGCGCGTCCCCCGGCGTGGGGCTGGCCGGGATCTCCACCGGCGTGAAGCGGGCCCCGGCGCCGGTGAAGTCGAACTGTTCCTCGGTGGCGGCCGGGCCGCAGACCAGCACGGACGCGCCGGCCTCGGTGAGCCCTCGGGCGATCGAGCGCACGTGCTGCCCGACCCCGCCGGTGCTGGAGGCGAGCACCAGGGCCACCGACCCGGGCCAGCGCGGTGCCGGCGAGGCGTCCGTCATGAGGAAACGGTCTCCCTTCCGTCACCCCGCTCGCCGGGGTGCTGCTGCGCCGGCGGGCCGTCGTCCCCGCCGGCCGGGCGTCGCCGGCGCAGCCGGCGGGTCACGGTCGCGAGCAGCGGCCGCAGGTCGCGGGCGTCGGTCAGCCAGGCGACGGCGAGGAACAGGACACCGACCACGACCCCGGACAGCATGCCCTGCGCGAGGGCCCACGGTGTCGTCGGGGTGCCGTCACCGAGCCCGGCGAGTCCCGCCGCGACGGCCGCCCCGCCCGCTCCGGCGACCACTGCGGCGAGCAGCCCGGCGGCGCCGGCCCGGCCGATCCCGGCGAGCGCCTCGCGACCGGCGGCCCGCCGGACCGCGGCGATCAGCAGCGCGCCGAGCAGCAGCATGCCGGCCGACGTCGCCAGCGTCACCGCGAGCACCCGGTCGGCCAGCGGCGCCACCTGGGCGGACACCACGGCGAGCGCGGGCACGCTGAGCCAGCCGAGCGCGGTGGCTACGGTGGCCGCGCGGGTCTCGCCGCGGGCGTACAGCGCACGGGTGAGGACCGCGAACAGGCCGTAGCCGACCAGGCCGGGCGCGAACCCGGCGATCCCGGCCGCCGCGGTGCGCGCGTCGAGCGGGTCGGCGAAGAAGAAGTGCCCGACCGGGATCGCGGTGCCGACGAGAGCGGCGGCGCCGAGCAGACTGAGCAGCACGACGCCGCGTACCGCCGGGGCCAGTGTCTCCCGGTAGGCGCGCTCGTCGCCGGTGGCCCGGGCCGCGACGAGCGTCGGGTACGCGGCCACCGCGAGCGGCACCGCCAGCACCGCCCAGGGCAGGAAATAGACGGTCTGCGCGAGGTTGTAGACGCTGACGTCGGCGGTCCGGCCGTAGGTGACCTGGTTGAGCGCTACCACCAGCGCGATCTGCTGGGCGGCCACCGTGACCGCACCGGCGACCACCAGCCCGCCCACCCGGGCCCGGGCGTCGGCCGGGAACCGGTAGCCCGGCCGGATCCGCAGCCGCAGCCGGCGCAGCGGAATGAGCAGCGACAGCGAGAGCACCACCACGCCGAGCGTGGTGCCGGCGGACAGCAGCAACTCGCCGCCGCGCCCGGCCTCCCCGATCGTGGCCAGCCGCCCCTCGGCGGCGGTGAACCCGAGGTACACGCCGATGACCGTGACGCTGGACAGCAGCGGCGCGATCACCGGCCAGGCGAAGCGGCGGTGCGCCTGGAGCACGCCGGTCAGCACGATGCCCACGCCGTACAGCGGCAACTGCGGCGCGAACACCCGCAGCATCCGCGCCCCGGACGCCTGCTGGGCCTCACTGAGACCGTTTCCGATCAGGCCGGGCAGCGGATCGGCGAACACCGCCAGCAGCACCGCCAGCGGGACCAGCAGGCTCAGCGTCCAGGTCAGCAGCGCGCCGGTGGTGGCGGCCACCGCGCGCCGGTCACCCGCCTCGACGGCGCCTGCGAGCAGCGGTACGACGAGACTGGCGAGCGCCCCACCGGCGACGATCTCGAAGATGAAGTTCGGGACGTAGTTCGCCACCAGGTAGGCGCCACCGAGATCGGTGGGGCCCAGCATCCAGGTGAACACGGCGGTACGGCCGAAGCCGGCGAGCCGGCTTAGGACGGTGAGGACGGCGATGAGGGCGGCCGCCCCGGCGACCCGGCCGGCGGCGGCGAGAGGAGCCGGTTTCGTCACGTCAGTCCGGGAGCCGGCCCAGCTCGTCGAGGTGCCGCAGCCCCGGCGTGGACGCGATGACCTGGGTGAAGCTGACCTTCTCGCTGGCGGCGGTGAGCGCGGCGAGCACGGCCAGCACGCCGGCCCGGCCCAGCGGCCCGGTACGCGCGGCGAGGCTCACCCCGAGCAGCGCGCCGAGCGCGTTGGCGCCGCTGTCGCCCACCATCACGCGCTCGCCGAGATCGTCGCCGACCAGTGCGGCCGAGGCGCCCACGGCGCCCGCGGCGACGCCGCCGTACGGGCCGGTGGTCAGCGGCGCGCCGAGCAGCATGCCGGACTTCAGCGCCCGGCCGGGCCGCAGGTCGAGCAGGTTGACCAGGTTCGCGGTGCCGGCCACCACGCCGGCGCCGAGCAGCACGTCGAGTCCCCGGCCGAACGCCCCGGCCCGCCGGCGGCGCGGATGTGCGGCGACCCGCCGGTCGGCGGCGAGCAGCGCGGCCGCGCCCAGCCCGGCCACGCCCACCCCGGCGACCTTGACCATCCCGGCGGTGACCTGACCCTCGCGCAGCGCGGCGAGATGCCCGGCGAACCCCTTGGCGGCCTTCTGCTCGGGGCGCGCGCCGACCACGTCGTCGTAGAGGCCGACAGCGCCCGCGCCGAGCCCGGCGACCAGCGCGGCGGCGCCGGCCGGGGCGCTAC
>NZ_JBXUOV010000328.1:0-2937 GCF_057196585.1 Micromonospora sp. ATLC20 | reverse complement strand
GGCACCCGCACCGGGCCGCGGTCCGGGCCGGTGCGGGTCAGCCGCACGTCCGCCCAGGCCGCCGCCGGCGGGTGCCGGGTGACGCCGAGCAGGTTCAGGAACGCGACGTACGCCTTCTCCGGCAACTGGTTCAGCCGGTAGATCATCACTTCGGTCAGGTAGGCGAACGCCTCCACCAGCGCCATGCCCGGGTCGTGCGCGGACAGGTCGGTCCAGTCCGGGCAGGACCGGGCGATGCGTTCCCGCGCCTCGGTGACCAGGTCGAGGAAGGCGCGGTCGTCCAGGTGCGGCACCGGCAGCGTCATGGCGTGCCCTCCTCGTCTCCGGTCTCCTCGTCGGCGGGCAGCAGGTCCACGGAGAACACCAGGTGGCCGGGGGAGAGGCTGGCCCGCACCCGGTAGTCCAGCCGGATCACCAGGCGCCACGGGTCGTCCGGGTCGGGACCGGCGTCCACGTCCAGCACCTCGACCCGGGGCTCCCAGCGCCGGATCGCCTGCCGCACGTAGTGGATCGCCAGCCCGGCGGTGGTGTCGTCGTTCGGCGCGAAGACGAGCCGGTGCAGCCGCGACCCGTACCCGGGGCGCATCAGCCGTTCCCCGGGCGTGGTGGACAGCAGCAGGTACAGCGCCTGGCGTACCGTCTCGTCGCCGTCGGTCATGGCGAGCCCGCCGGCGGCGGTGAGCGCGAGACCACCGGCGCGGCCGGCGTCGAAGCCGGCGCCGACGAAGCGGAAGGCCCTCATGCGTCCGCCCCCAGGAAACCCTGCCGCACGTCGCGGACCTGGTGGTGCACGGTGCCCGGCGGGGTGCCGTCGGTCAGGCCGTCCAGGTGCGACAGCACCACCGGTTGCCGGTCCACCCGCACCCACGTGCTGTAACCCACAGTCACGGTCAGCGTGTGCAGGCACGGTTTGATCGTCGGGCCGTAGTTGGGGCAGGCGGTGATGTCGCGCCCCTCCGGGTCGGGTCGCACCAGCACGGGCACGGCCTGGACGGTGACCCAGTGCTGGGACGGGCGGTTGCTCACCCGCCCGTCGTGTCCGCAGGTGATCAGCGAGTCGCGGTGGATCCAGCGCATCAGCCACCTCCGGCGGAACGGGCTAGCGTACGGGCCTGCGCGGCGGCGGTCTCGGCGTCCTCGGCCGCCGGGGCGTGCAGGAAGTCGACGGTGCGGCCGCGCACCACGACGGCCCGGCCGGGCGCGGAGAGCACCAGGTCACCGGCGGCGTGCACGGTGGTCAGCTCGGGACGCAGCTCGACGAAGCTGCCCGCGTCGGTGGCCAGCCGCAGCGTGCGCCCGTCGTCGTCGATCACGATCGACTGGCCGGTGCCGGTCCGCATCGACCAGCGGCGCGAGCGCCCGGAGACGATCCCCGCGTCGTACGGCTCCACCGCGCCGAACAGCGAACCGAGCACCACGCCCGAGGCGGGTTCGCCGCCGGGCAGCGCCACCAGCACGGTGTCGTCCGGGTCGGGCAGCGCGACGATCCCCTTGCCCCGGCCCGCGCCCGGGCAGAGCACCGCGAGCCAGCCGGCGTCCAGATCGCCGTACGCCGGGAGCGTCACCCGGGCCCGGCCCAGCCCGTCCGGGTCGTCGATGTCGGTGACGGTGCCGAGCGTGACTGTCGCCGCCGGGGGCGCGGCCGACGGCGGCGGGCCGGGCGGCGCCGTGGAGAACCGGGTCAGGTGCCCGTCCGCGTCCACCGTGTGCACCACCTCGGTGAGCACGTACACCCCGGCCAGCGGGTCCGGGACGCCGGCCAGGGCGATCCGCCGTCCCGGCCGCAGCGCCGGGTCGCCCTCCGCGGTGCCCTCGGCGGTGACCAGCGCCGCCACCCGGGCGTCCAGCCCGGCCTGGGCCAGCGCGGCCAGCTCGTCGTCGCTGCGGCCGGGCTGGTCGACGGCGGTACGCACACCGTCCGCGCCCACGTCGCCCGGGTCCGGGCGCAGCGGGATGCGCCGCCCGCTGCGTGCCTCGCCCGCCCGCTGGCCCAACGGCTCGGCGCGTTGCGGATGCCAGCCGAGTACGGCGCACTCCGCGCCGGCCCGGTCCAGGTTCTCGGTGACCCGCAACGCGTGCACCGTCTCGCCGAGCGTCAACGGCAGCGGCTCCCCGTACCCGTCCAGCGTGAACAGCCGCAACCGGTCCCCGTCCATGCCCAGATGCAGCCCGGCCCGGCCGGCCACCTCGCACAACAGGTCCAGGTCGGTGTGCCGGTGCTGGAGCAGCCGGTCCAGGCGCGGCCCGTCCTCCTCGGCCGTCACGCTCAACCCCAGCCCGGCACACAGCTCACCGGCCAGTTCGGCGGCCGTCACCGACTCGAACACCCGCAGCTCCTGCCGCTTGCGCAGCCGGTGCAGCGGGTCGTACGCCCGGATCCGGGCCAGCGCGGCACCGTCACCGGCGTACTCCCGCTCGACTGCTGTCACCTCGCCGGTGAACAGCGCCTCCGCCTGCCCGTCGAGACGCACGTCGACTGTGGAGCCGGGGCGTACCGGCGGGTCGAGCGGGCCCGCCCCGGGGGCGGCGGTGAGTGTCAGCTCGCACTGCGCCGGCCGGTCCAGGCGGGCGGCGACGCGGATGCCACGCAGCCGGGCCGGATCGGTCAGCGGCCGGCCGTCCACAGCCACGAGGGCGGCCCGGCTCACAGCGTGCTCCCGACGGCCGCTCGCCGCGCCGGGCCGGTCGCGTGGCGGGTCACGGCGTGCCTCCCGTGGTGACGGCATCCGGCGGGGACGCGGCGGCGCCGACCGGCGGAACGGCGAGCGCGGTGCCGGCCGGCACGGTCAGCGGGTCGGTGATCCGGTTGTGCTCGGCGAGCAGCCGCCAGCGCAGCGGCGAACCCAGCGCGTCGTGGGCGAGCAGGTCGAAGCGCACCCCGGACCAGCCCGGCTCGGCCGCGCCGTCCGCCGCGGCGACCACCGCCGACCCGGGCGC